>CANPWF010000093.1 GCA_947581885.1 uncultured Clostridia bacterium | reverse complement strand
GCAACGACGGCGGTCGGCGCATCTGCGGGGAGAAGGTCGGCAAGCATCTGCCCGAAGGCGGAAAAGAGGGCGATGGAGCCCCCCACGCACAGGATGGAGAGGACGGAAGAGTACAGTTCGTCGCCGCCCGTTTTTTGCAATTTTCGGGGGATGGGGGCGCCTTTTTTGCCCGTGAAGCGCAGGAAAAAACTCACCGTCCACACGCCCGAAAAGTGGCAGAAAAGGAGAAGCCAGCCTGCGGCGGCGCTCCCCGCCATCGCGCTCCCCACAACGCCCACGAGGAACATGGGGCCCGAGGTCGTCGCAAGGCAGGCGAGGCGGAATTTTTCTTCCGCTTTGCCGCCGCCCGCAAGGTCGGCAACGGTGCGCGCGCCCACGGGATAGCCCGAGACGGCGGCGAGCACGGCGGCGGAGGCTCCCGCTCCCGAGACGCGGAAGAGCGCCGCGGCGGGTCTTTCCAAAGCCCGCGAGAGCGCAGAAAAGAGGGGCGTCTTTGTAAACAGTGCGGTGAGGAACAGAAAGGGGAACACGGCGGGCAGAACGCTCACCGCCCACAGCGAAACGCCCTCGCGCACGCAGTTTGCGTAGCGGGCGGGGTCGGCGAGGAAGAACGCCATCGCCGCCACAATGAGAAGCGCGCCCGCCCCGCTCAAAAGTCCGCGCACCGAAACTTTGCAGTTCACGCTCTAAATTATGTACAGGCCGCCCGCGATATGCGGCGGGCGAAGGCGATCAATATGGATCTATTCGATTTCAACGACAACGAGGAGAAGGCCAAGCCGCTCGCCGAGCGCATGCGCGCCTCCACCTTCAAAGAGTTCGTGGGGCAGAGCCACATCGTGGGCGAGGGGTCGCTCCTGCGCCGCGCCATTTCGCTCGACCGCCTCGGCAGTTGTATCTTTTGGGGCCCGCCGGGGTGCGGAAAGACGACGCTCGCCAACATCGTCGCCGCGCAGACCAACGGGGAGTTCGTCCGCCTCAACGCCGTCTCCTCGGGCGTCGCCGACGTGAAGAGGGCGGTGGAGACGGCGAAAAACAACCTCAAAATGTACAACCGGCGCACCTATCTTCTCCTCGATGAGTGCCACCGCTTCAACAAGACGCAGTCGGATTCGCTCCTGCCCGCCATCGAGCAGGGCACCATCATCTTTATCGGCTCGACGACGGAGAACCCCTACGCCTCCATGACGCCCGCCATCGTCTCGCGGTGCCGCGTGTTTGAATTTCTCCCCCTCACCGAGGAGGAGATCGAGGGCGCGCTCACAAGAGCCCTCAAAGATAAGCGCAAGGGGCTGGGCGCCTACGACGTGGAAATGGACGGGGACGCCGTAAAGCACCTCGCGCGCACGGCGGCGGGGGACCTTCGCACCGCCTACAACGCGTTGGAACTCGCCGTGCTCACCACGCCGCCTGCGGAAAACGGCAAAATTCACGTGACGCTCGCCGACGCCGAGCAGTCCATCCAGCGCCGCGCTCTCTCCTACAACGAGAATCTCTATTACGATATCCTCTCGGCGTTCTGCAAGTCCCTCCGCGGGAGCGATGCAAACGCCGCGCTCTACTACGCGTTCCGCCTCATCGAGGGCGGGTGCGACCCCTTGCTCATCTTCCGCCGCCTCATTGCGCACAGCGCGGAGGATGTGGGCCTTGCCGACCCCCGTGCCCTCGTGGTGGCAACGAGCGCGCTCACCGCCTTCCAGAACATGGGCGCGCCCGAGGGCTTTCTGCCGCTCTCCGAGGCGATCATTTACGTCTGCGAGGCGGAAAAGAGCAACTCCGTCGTCATGGCGATGGACGCCGCCAAGGCCGCCGCGCGGGAGAGGCACGACGACGATATCCCCAAATACCTGCGCGACAACACGATGGGGAGCAAGGAGATGAAGGCGGAGAGCGCAAAATACAAATATCCGCACAACTACGGCGGGTGGGTGAAACAGCAGTATCTGCCCGACAGTTTGAAAGACGAAGTGTTCTACGCGCCGTCGGAAAAGGGGTACGAGGCGACCATCCGCGAACTGCGCAAGAAGAAGGGCATGACGAAGTAAGCACGGCCGCGCGCCGCGCAAACCGCGGGGCAAGCATATTGTTTGAATAATTTTATAAAAAGGCGGGGCGAACGCAAATCGCTCCGCCCTTTTGTTTCACTTATATAATGTTTTGCGAATTTTTATGGATATTTTCATAAGTTTTTTTGAAAAGCGCATGCAAATCGTTTGACAATCGGGGGGGGGTCATGCTATTATGATAGCATATAAAATGTATAAATGTAATTTTGTCGCAATTTTATACATTTTATGCAGAAAATGGAAGTAATTTATAAGGAGTTTTTATTATGAAGCGTTTGAAACTGATGCTTGCGATGCTTTCGGTATCACTTCTCTGCGCTTGCGTGGGGCTGTTTGCGGCTTGCGGCGGCCTCACCGATCCCGAAGAGGAAACGACGTACTATACCGTTACGATCGCACCGTATGATGGCGAGGGCGGCACGGTGGCCGTTTCCGCTCCCGCGAGCGACAAGGGCTATGTGAAGGACGAGCAAGTGACCGTCACCGTCACGCCCGCCGAGAATTACGAGGCGGACGAAGTGAAGGTGAACGGCGCGGATGTCACGCTCACCGAGGGCAAATATACCTTTAAGGTGGCGGGCAACACCGTCGTTTCGGCGACGTTCAAGTATATCGGCTGGCGCAATATTGCATGGCACAACGATACGCTCGGCACCCTCACCTTTGATGCGGACTACAACATGACGCTCACCCCGGAGGGAGGCGAGGCGCAGGCCGTGACCATTGTCACCGCGGGCGTCGATCTTTCCGAGGGCTTCCCCGAGGGCGAGATCGGTGTCACCGTGGGCGCACAGGCATATAAAGTGTCCTTCGGCACCTTCCTTGAGTTCAAGCAGGACTACACCACTTACATTTTCGACAGCAGCGACTCCATCACCGATTTTACGGCGTATGTCGGCACATGGAAGCAGTACAATTCCACCAACGAATTGGTCGCCACCGCCACGGACCTCACCTACGGCAACAAGACGTATACCGAGTATTACACCGCGTTCGACGGCTCCCACTACGTGAAAGATGGAACGCGCCGCTATCTCTTCGGCTATCTCGACAATGCGAAGAAAGTCGTCTATTTCGACTACAGGAACGGCAATGTGTTCTACTTCACGGCGGACGGCACCCTGCCCCATGTGGCGTTCCCCGCCGAGTTCTACGGCGAATGGTGGAATGCAAGGTTCTTTACGTTTGCAATCTCCGCGACGGGCGCGACCATCGATGATACCCGCGAAGTGGACGCGTTCGCGGTTTCGGGCGCGGGCGAGGATGCGGTTGTCCACGTCTATTATGATAAGGGTCTTTGGACGGTCTATTTGCAGAAGAATGCGGAGACCTCCGAGACCGAAATCGTCATGGACGACGGCACGCAGAAAGTTGTGTTCACCGCCGTGAAGCCCGAACTGTTGCCCACCGAATATAGGGGAACGTGGACGGAGCTCGTCGGCGAAAAGACCCTCACCATCGATACGACGGGCAAACTGACCTATGAGGGCAAGCCCCGCGAAACCACGCGCGATTCGCACGATTTCGGCTTCCACTTCCTCACGGAGGCGGGCAACAAGGCGACCGTCATGTACTTCCCGAAGGGCGGGGTGCTTGCGCTCGACGACGGCGACGGAAACATCTCCTACTATGCAAAGAAGCCGCTCAACGAGTTGAAGGATGTACCTGCCACCGAAATGCCCGCGGGCACGTGGACGTCCGGGGATAAGACGCTCACCGTCTCGGCAGAGCATAAGATCACGCTCACCGAGGGGGCGGAGGCGGCGAAGCCCGTCCGCCTTGTCAGTTGGGAGTTGATCGATGAGGATAACCCTCCCCATTACAGCGCAGAAGCCATCTACAATGGCGTGTATTACTTGTTCGACTACGAGTTGGGGGCCGAAAACGTCACGTTCGCTCATTACAACGACTTCGCGCGGAGGACGGATGACTCCCTCACGTTCACGAAGAACACGCAGGGCGGCGATACCGATCCCACCGTTACCATTCCCTCCGACTATGCAGATGTGAAGGGCACGTGGACGGAAGTAGTCATGGGAGGCTCTCCGCGCACGCTCGTCATTACCGACGAGGGCAACATCAAAGTGAGCGGTACAGATGTCACCGCCACGGCGGTCTTTTCGGGTGATGATTTTGTTGAGTTCAAACTCACCGTAGGCGGCACGCAGTACACGGTGATGTTTGCGCCCGAAGTGGGCACCAGCGTTGAGCACGGCGCGCTCGTGTTCGTATCGGACAGCGGCGACTACATCTATTTCCGCAACACGGCGGTCACCTCCAAGGAGATTGGCGAGGCAGACCTCTACTCCACCCGTTGGACCATGGAGTCCAGCAATATCAACATCAGCGCAGACGGCGCGCTGGATTACGAGGGCGACCCCGCGTTCATCCTCTCCTATGCCGAGGATAGCGGCACGCCGCAGTGGACGATGTTCCTCAACGGTATGTTTTTGAAGGCGGTCGTCTCGGGGAACAAACTCTCCCTGTACGATCTCGAAAACTTCGGGGGCGGCACGGCGATGATGGAATTCGACCGTCAAACCGTCGGTGTCACGTTCCCCGCGGATTTGCGCGGCGAATGGGTCTGCACGACCTTTGCGGCTCCCGAGTACACCGGCGGCTCCTCCGCTATCGATAAGGAAGTTTCCCTTGTGATCGCGACCGACACGGCGAAGTGGGGCACAGAAGATATTAAGACGGTGACGGATGCGGGCGAAGGCAAGTATTCCTTTACCACGACCTCTCCCGTTGACGGCGACGACGCGACCACCTATACGTTCTGGCTCCAAGACGACGATATCCTGCTTTTGGATGACGGCACGCAGACCTACGCGCTCTTCAAGAAGGATTGGGATGCGCTCGAAGAAGTAGTAAAAAATAAAACGCAAGCGCCCGAAGAGTTTGGGACGGGCGATTGGACGGGCGCAAACGGCGAGAAATTGAAAATCACTGCGAAGGACGATAACACCGATGGGCACGAAGTATTCATCACGGTGAAAGATAAAAAACTCGACGACAACCCGCTTTGGCTGTTCGAGGGCGCAACGACAACGCTTGCCAAGGGTTACGTGAAGCCCGAGGGCCCCAGCCACTACGTCTATGCGGAGATGTCCCTGTCCCAAGAGACCATCACCGTCAAACTGTTCTTCAGGTTCTCCCAACCCGATGTGTATACCTTCACCAAGGGGGGGGGTACATTAGAGGAAACGTATGAAACTCCCATCGGTATGAGAGACACGTGGACGTTGTTTACCAACGGAGCCCTTGACAATAGCCATACGATCGAGGTAACGAAAAACTCTATCAAGTTTGACGGCGCGGCGGTCACCGGAGTATCCGTTGATGATGACGTTGTTACGTTCACGGCGAACGACAAGACGTATACTGCCCAAACGGTCGCAGACGATTATGCGCTCCGCCTGAAAGCGGAAGGAGACGGTACCTATTCGATCTACGTCAGTTCGTTGTTGGATGAAAGCGAGAAAGCCTACACTACGTTCACAGGCACGTGGACGTGCGAACAAGGCGTGGGCGACCTCGTGTTCGCGGCAGACGGTTCGGCTACACTCAACGGAAAAGCGGTATTTGGCGTAGCGGGAGGCCACATCGGCGTGACTTATTTCACCTTTGTGGCGGACGGTATGGTGTATAAGGCGACGCTCTCGGGTTCGACAATCACCCTCACCGACCTTGACAACCATACCTACACCTACACCAAATAAGCGTAATGTATCACTGTCCAACCACACACTTACAACTCCAAAGAGAGAAGGGGTTTTTGCCTCTTCTCTCCTTTGGGTCTTAAAAACCAAAAATTTTGTGCGGCATCCCACGGCGTAAAACGCCCAATCCAAGCGGGGCCGCTCCATGGAAAAATATGAAATCAATGAAAAAAACGCTGCTCTTGCTCTGCTCGCTGTTTGTGCTCCTGCTGTCCCTCGCCATTGCGGCGTGCGGCTCCGCGACCCCCAAGATCACCTTCGAGACGGGCGGCGGCGAACCCATTCCACCCATCGAGGCCGAGGCGGGTGCGGATATCTCCGGATTTTTGCCCGAAGATCCCGTCCGCGACGGGTACTTCTTCGAGGGCTGGTATCTCGAAGAGGACTTCTCGGGCGAGGCGCAGGATCTTCCCGCCGTCATGCCCGAAAAGAGCGTCACCTATTACGCCAAGTGGGGCGAGGGCACGGGCGCGAAACTCACCCTCACCACGAACGACGGCGGCGTGCTCAACAGGACCTCTTTCAACGTGAAGGTGGGCGAAAACCTCATGGCATTCCTCGAGGGCAAGGAGCCCACGCCCAAGGCGGGGCTCACCTTTGCGGGCTGGTACAGGGGCGCGAACAAACTCACGAGCGCCGATACCATGCCCGCCGCGGGCGTCACCGTGACGGCGAAGTATAACGCCTCCTACACGGTGGAAGTGTACCGCCAGCAGGAGGACGAGGCCTACGTGAAGGATGCTACCGACCTCACGGGCACCGCCATTTACGGCGAGCCCTTCTCCTGCGCCGGCCTCGTTACGCCCGATGAGCACTTCCATCTCGGTCCCGACGGCCGCACGGAGACCGACAGCCTCGGCATCGGCGAGACGTTCAGCATCTATCTCGCCCGCGATGTGCACTACATCTTCTATAACCCCAACGTGCCCGAGGGCGCGCAGATCGTCACCAACGTCATGCCCACGGGCACCTACGTCCACGACGGCGACCCCAAGCTCGGCGACTGCGGCTTTGTG
>CANPWF010000092.1 GCA_947581885.1 uncultured Clostridia bacterium | reverse complement strand
CCGTCTGCCCCCAAACGGAGGAGACGGTGACGACGCTCCCCTCCCGCGCAAGCAGTTTTTTCACCGCGTGTTTGCAGCAAAGGATCGTCCCTTTCACGTTGACGGAGAGCACCCGATCGAGCTCTTCTTCCGATACGTCCTGCACCTGCGAAAAGCTCGCGACCCCCGCGTTGCACACGAGAAGATCGAGGACGGGAAGGCTTTCGATGACCTTCTTCATCTCCTCTTCCGACGAGACATCGGCGCGGACGAACTTCACGCCGGAAAGGGATTTTCGCGCGTGTTCCGCACTCTCCTCATCTTTGGAATAGGTCGCCGTGACGGCGTACCCCCGCCCGAAGAGAAGGGAAGCGGTCGCGAGCCCGATGCCCCGCGTTCCCCCTGTGACGAGTGCGTATTTCACCGATATTCCTCCATGCGGGCGACGATCTCCCGTGCGACCTCGTCCACCGATTTTCCGTCCGTATCCACGATCGCGTCGGCGACGCTCTCATAGATCGGCGTGCGCTCGGCAAGGAGCTCTTTGAGCTTTTCCGCCGTCTTGCCCATGTCCTTCAAGAGCGGCCTCGTCTCGTCCGCGCGGACCCGCAGGAGCAAACTCTCGTAGTCGGCGCGCATGAAGAAGATCTTCCCGCCCCTTTTGAGAAGTTCGGCGTTCTCGCTCTTCAACACCATGCCGCCGCCCGTCGAGATGACGAGCCCGTCCCGCCCCGCGAGTTCCCGCGCGATCTCCGTTTCGAGAGAGCGGAAGTGCGCTTCGCCGTAGTATTCGAAGATGTCCGAGATGCGCCCGTGGCGGTCGGTGATCATCACGTCGGTATCGTACCAACGTCTGCCCGTGAGCTCGGAGATTCTTACCCCGACGCTCGATTTCCCCACGCCCATCATGCCGCAAAGTACGATATTCATAGGAAGAAACTCTCCATTGCAAGAAGATAGCTGTTTTTCCCGAAGCCGAGGACTTCCCCTTTACACACTTCGGTGAGGACGGAAGTCTTGCGGAACTCCTCTCTCGCGTGTACGTTGCTCATGTGCACTTCGACGACGGGAACTTTTACCGCCGCGATCGCGTCCCTTAAAGCATAGGAATAGTGGGTGTACGCGCCCGCATTGAGCACGATGCCGTCGTAAACGCCCTCCGCGTTCTGGATGAGGGTGCAAAGTGCCCCCTCCGAATTGCTCTGCACAAAGTCCGCCTCGTGCCCGCGGGCGCGTGCGAAAGCGGCGAGGTAGGCGTTGATCTCTTCGAGCGTTTCGCCGCCGTACACCTCCCGCTCGCGCCTTCCCGTGAGGTTGAGATTGACCCCATTGAGAACAAGAAGTTTCATATTCTTTCCTCCGTAAAGAGACAATACAGTGCCCGCGCCTCGTCCGCGTCGGGCGATTTTCCAATAAAGATACAGTCGGCAAGATATGCCTGATAGAAGAGCATGGAAGCCCCGTTCACCGTTTGGATATTTCTCTCTTCCGCCGCCATCAAAAACGCCGAACGGGCGGGCACATAGATGAGATCGACCGCCTTTTTACACCCTTCGAAAAGTGCAGAAGCGGGGTGTCCCCCCCTTTTTTCGATACGGACGAAAGGGAGTTTTCCCACCGTGTCGTGCATGCCGACCCCCGTGCAGTTGACGATGATGTCGTACCCGCACATAGGAACTTCCTTCATGGGAACGCCGCCGAGCTCAGTGACCGATGAAAGCCTCTCTTCGTCCCGTTCGTAGGCGAACACTTCCGCCCCCTCGTTGTGAAGGGCGGCGATACAGCTCCTTCCCGCGCCGCCCGCACCGAGCACGAGCACGCGTTTACTCTTCAATTCTTCCCCGCCGAGCATCCGCAAAAATCCCCATCCATCGGTGTTGTACCCCGCCCGCTCGCCGCAGACGACGGTATTCACCGCGCGAAGGCTCTTTGCTTCCCCGTGAAGGGTTTGAAGGAAGGGCAAAATCTCCGCCTTGAAGGGGATGGTGACGTTGAGCCCGTCGTAGGTATTCAAAAGTTCCTCCGCACGGGCGGAAAATTCCGAAGGCGGTATGGAGATCTTGTCGTAAGTGCATTTCTTCCCCCACTTGCCGAGGAGAAAGGCATGAATGGCGGGGCTATCCGACTGCGAAACGTCTTTCCCGACGACGGCGAGTTTCAGCATAGCTCCCCCCTGATCCGCGCAAGTTCGCGGGTGTATTCTTCCAATGAGAGCTCGATCTCGGCATACTCCCCTTTGAACGTGGGCACGACGAGCTTGATCCCCTTCCCCGTGTTCTTCTTATCGAGAACAGAACTTTGCGCAAAGGAAGGAACGTCGAAGGAAGAGATGTCGCAGGAAAGAACGCGGCGGCAGAGCCCTTCGAGTTCGTCGAGATAGCTCTTATCGCACGGGACATGGGTGCGGGCGATACGGGATTCGTACAGGATGCCCAAAAGGACACACTCCCCGTGGGAGAGGGTGCTCTCGTTCAGTTCGATGGCGTGCGCCGTCGTGTGCCCCAAATTGAGGCACCGCCTTAATCCCTTTTCTTGCGGGTCCTTCCGCACAACGGCGGCTTTGATCTCAATGTTCTTCGGAACGATCTCCCCCAAAAATTCCAAGTCGAAAACTTCCCGAGAGACAAGTTCGTCGAAAAGTTCCTTATCGAGGGCGGCATGCTTGACGATCTCCCCCAGCCCGCAGCGGATCTCCCGCATGGGGAGGGTTTTGAGGAAATCGGGGCCGACGTACACCCGCACGGGCTGATGAAACGCCCCGACGAGGTTCTTCACCCCGCAAAAGTCGATGGCGGTCTTGCCGCCGACCGAACTATCCACCTGCGCGAGCAAGGTCGTAGGGACCTGTATGCAGTCGATCCCCCGCATATACAGGCTCGCCGCGAGCCCGCCGACATCCCCCACAACGCCGCCGCCCAGCGCGATGAGGACGGAATTCCGATGAAGTTCCGCCTTCGCCATGGCGGAAAGAAGGGAGAAAAGGGTCTCCCCGTTCTTATGTTCTTCTCCCGCTTCCATCGCAAAGACGGGAATATCGGGGAGAGTTCGTTTGATCTTTTTCCCATAGAGGGAAAGCACATTGGTATCGGTAAAGACGAACGCGCGGGTATTGGACGATTGCAACGTCTGCCCGAGAAATTTCAAGGCGTTCTTGCGGCAAATAACGACGCTCTCCTCCGCCTTTCCCTTCCAATGAAGGCGAACCGTTTTCATGCGAGCACCCCGTAGCGGGCTTTCAGCTCTTCCACCGTATCGCCGCCCAATCTTTCGACGACGGCGCGGGCGAGTTCGAAGCAGACCGCCGCCTCGCACACCGTCTCGCAGGCGAGCACGGCGCACACGTCGCTGCGTTCGGACGCGGCAACGCACGCTTTCCCCGTCGCCGTATCCACCGTGGGAAGCCCCTTCATGAGGGTGGGAATGGGCTTCATCGCGGCGCGGAGGACGATCTCCTCGCCGTTGGACATCCCCCCTTCGATCCCGCCCGCACGGTTGGTCTTTCTTACAAACGTATCATCTTCGAGGAAGATGGGATCGTGCGCCTCACTGCCCTTGCGGCGGGCGGCTTCGAAGCCGAGCCCGACTTCCGCCCCCTTCACCGCCTGCACGCTGACGAGCGCGGAGACGAGCCGTGCGTCGAGCCGTTCGGGATCCGTCATACAGCTGCCGAACCCCGCCTTCAAGCCGTGCACGCGCACCTCGAAAATGCCCCCTGCGCTGTCGCCTTCCTTGGCGCATTCGTCGATGAAAGCGCACGCCCTTCTTTCTACATCCCTATCCATCATGCCGAGAACGGGCGAACGCCCCTTCACGATCTCGGAAAAAGTATATTCGTTTTCATCTACGACCGTCCCCACCGAGCGGACATACCCCGCAACGGAAACGCCGAGCTCGGCGAGAAGGGCGCGGCAGATCTCCCCCGCCGCAACGCGGATCGCCGTTGAGCGGGCGGAAGCACGTTCGAGCACATTGCGAGCGTCGTCTGTTTCAAACTTCTGCATGCCCGCAAGGTCCGCATGCCCCGGCCGCACGGCGGTGAGTTTCCGAAGCGATGTATCGCACCCCTCGGGAGCCATCGCCCCCTTCCAATTTTCGTAGTCGCGATTGGGAATCATGAGGGCAATGGGGCTTCCGAGCGTCACTTTGTTTCGCACGCCCGAAAGGATCTCCGCCCGATCGCATTCGAGTTGTTGCCGCTTTCCCCTTCCGTAGCCCGATTGGCGAACGGCGAGGCGAGCGTCGATCGCGTCCTGGTCGATCACGAGCCCCGCGGGCACCCCTTCGAGGATGGCGACGAGGGCCTTCCCGTGCGATTCCCCCGCAGTTGAAAGCCGAATCATCTCTTTTTCTCCTTCTTCTTACGAAACGAGGCGATCGCCTCGCGAATGTGCGGCATTTGCTCTTTCGCCTCGCGGTAGCCGATCGAGAACATCTCGTCCATCGCCGCAGGGTCGATATCCGTCGCGCGGAAGTTGTAGAGGTTGGGGCGAAGCATCACGTCCGCCGCTTCATAGCCGCGGGTCTTGCTGTCGCCCGCATAGCTTACGGGCGTGAGAACGCGGGCGGCGGTATCCACAAAGCGGGCGAAGATCCCCTTCTCCTCGTCCAGGCGGGTGAAGGCGGAGAGATCCACCCCCACCACGAAGTCCGCGCCGAGCTCCTTGCAGAGGTCGGCAGGGATGGCGTTCGTGAACGCCCCGTCGTAGTACTTCCTTCCCTCGATCTCCACGCCGCGGAAAAAGGGCGGAATGGCGGCGGAAGCCGTGAGTGCGCGGGCGAGTTCCCCTTCCTTCAAGGCAACGCCACCGCCACTCTCCGCGTCCGTCGCCCACACGGCGAACGGAATGGGAAGGGAGGAAAAATCCCCATCCAAATACTGTTTTAAGAAGTTCTCGGCGAACGCCATATCGGCGAACGGGCGGAGATTTTTGGAGAACTCCCTGCGGTTGAGCCCTTCGATGATGCCCGTCATGTCGGCGGAAGTGTAGCCCTTCGCATACAGTGCCCCGACGATGCCGCCGATCGACGCGCCCGTCACGACGGAGAAGGAAATGCCCTCCTCCTCGAACGCCTTCAATACGCCGAGGTGCGCCATGCCCTTCGCGCCGCCGCTCCCGAGCGCGAGCCCGAGCGTGGGTTTTTTATGGAATTTTGCGATCAAACGGGCGAAAAATCCCAAGTTAAACCTCCAAAGTCATGCCGTCGTAGGCGGCGATCACGCCGTATTCCCGCTCCGCTTTGGCGAGAAGGTCAAGGCTCGGCTTACTGTTGTGCGAAAAGTGCGTGATGACGAACTTCGTCCGCCCGTCCGCAAGAGAGAAATTTCGCAGTTTTTCCATCGTCCGCGCGTTTTCGTCCAGCCCCATATGCCGCGCCTCCTTTGCCGTTTCCCCGAAGAGGAAGGTGCAATCGAGCACGACGAGCGAAATTGTTTTCCCCTTGAAGGAAGAGAGCCCTTCCCACGCCATATCGGGCAGTGCACCCGTATCGGTGAGGTAGAGAACGCTTTTCTCCCCCTTTTCGATGAAAAAGACGAGAGGGTCCTTGGAACTGTGCCGCGCGGGAAGAGTGTGCACCGTCCAATCCCCGCACGAAAACGTTTGCATCGCGGTGATAGGATGCAGGGATATGGTGCTCTTCACGCAGTCCTTCATTTCGAGACGGGTCGCCTCGGAATATTCCCCGCACGCCTCTTCGTTCGCGAAGATATCGAGGGTGGGAGAAGTCATTCCGTGGGCGAATTTATAGCCGCGCAGGATGAGCTGGGCGGGGCTGAAATGGTCGAAATGGGAGTGGGTGACGAGGAGATATTTGATGGCGGAGAGGTCGATCTCGGAAGAAATTCCGTGTGCGAAAGCGTCGGGCGGGAACTCCACCGAGAGTTCGCCGTCCAACACGAGCTGTGCCCGCGTGCGGATCTCCTTTCCGCCCCGCCTGCGCACGGCAGTGCAGTATTCGCAGTTGCAAAAGAGAGCGGGAATCCCTTCCGCCGCTCCCGTTCCGAGAAAGACAGCTTTCATTCAGATCTCGTATTCAATGGTGACGGGGCCGTCGTTGACCTGTTCGATCGTCATATCCGCCCCGAAGATGCCCGTCTTTACGCCCACGCCGTACAGTTTGAGCCGATCCGCCGCATAGTCGTACAGCTCCTTGGCGCGTTCGGGGCGTTCGGCTTCGGTGAAGGAAGGGCGGTTGCCCTTTCTGCAATCGCCGTAGAGGGTGAACTGCGAGACGAAGAGAATTTCCCCCTTCACATCGCGGACGGACCTGTTCATCTTGCCCGCCTCGTCGGGGAAAATGCGGAGGGAGACCAGCTTCTCCGCGCACTTCTCCGCCTGCAAATATTCGTCGCCCGTGCGCACTCCGAAATAAACGACAAGCCCGCATCCGATTTCGGAGACAGGCTGCCCGTTTACCGTAAGCCGCGCACGAAGAACTCGCTGTGCAACAAATTTCATCGGATCTTATGATTGGAACCATTCGCGCCCGCGTATGGGGACACGAGGAGGATGAATGGGTCGTCGCCGCGCACCGCTCCCCCGCACCACCTCATTTCGAGCGCAGTCGAGAAATCTCTCGATCCTCCCAACAGACATGTACGTATGGAGTTGGGTGAGATCCCTTCACTTCGTTCAGGATGAGGTGCAGGGCGCGTACTCCGTCCCCCGTCTCTCGGCTCCTTCTCGGGCAGTCGCGCCGCTCCTTGCCTCTCCTTTTCTCGGCTCCCCCGTTGGGGGAGCTGTCACGCCGCCCTTGGCGTGACTGAGGGGGTGTCGAGCATACGAACCCCCTTGGCCCCTACGGGGCACTTCCCCCCAAAGGGGGCAGCGAGGGAAGCGGAATG
>CANPWF010000091.1 GCA_947581885.1 uncultured Clostridia bacterium | reverse complement strand
TGGACGAACTTCGCTATTATCTCATGACGCGCCCCCGCCCGAAAGTGCCGCAAAGAGAGCTCACCGACATCGAAAAAGACAAGGCGCGGCTGTATCGGAAATTGCGCCAAAAAGGGGGAAAATCGTGACATGGGTGCGGAAAAACTCAGAGAAGCCATCTTAAAAGTGGCACTTGGGTTCTCGCTCGAAGAGGTGACCGAGGAGTACGACGCGAAGGACGGGGAACTCCGCCTCATCAAGCGGAAGGAGACGAGGAAAGACGTTCCGCCCGATTTGAAGGCGGCAAAACTTTTGCTCGACGATGGGGAGGACTATTCCGCCCTCTCCGACGAAGAGCTCGAACAGGAAAAAAACAGGCTGCTCGCGCAGCTGAACGGAGGAGAATATGGATCTGAAACAGCAAGCTGAGATCAAGCGCAAGGAGAACATCGTCCGCGACGTTACGGAGGATTTCGAAACGCGCAGAGAGGAGAGGCGGCACCTCGAACGGGGTTGGCAGCTCAACATGAACTTTGTGAGCGGCAACCAATTCTGCGACATTTCGCCCACGGGCGAGATCGAGGAGGAGGACCCCGCCTTCTATTGGCAGTCGAGAAGGTGCTTCAATCACATCGCGCCCACCCTCGATACCCGCCTCGCCCGCCTCGCGAAGGTGCGCCCTTCTTTGAACGTACGCGCCGCTTCGGACAGTGACGGGGACGTAAAGACCGCCCGCCTCGCTTCCAACATCTTAAAAGCGGTGAAGGGGCGGATCGACCTCGACGGGATCGTCTCCCGCGCGACGCTCTGGTCGGAGACGTGCGGCACCGCCTTTTACAAGGTGGTATGGAATTTCAACGAGGGGAACGTGATCGGCGCGGATGAATCGGGACATCCGCTCCGCGAAGGGGACGCGAACGTCATCGCCCTCTCTCCCTTCGAGATCTATCCCGATTCGCTCGCTGCGGAGAGCATGGACGAGGTGAAGAGCCTCATCCACGCGAAGGCGGTGCCCGTCTCCGAGATCAAGGAGCGGTACGGCGTGGAACTTGCGGGCAGGAGGATCTCGGATTTCCCGCTCGCGCCCTATTCCTCCGCAAGCGCGTGGAAACGCCCCGTCGACGGGGATTTCCGCCCCGCGCTCGACGACGCGGAGATCGTGATCGAACGGTATACCCGCCCCAACGGGGAGCACCCCGAGGGCAGGTTGGAGATCGTGGCGGGGAACGTCCTCCTGTATGAAGGGCCTCTTCCCTACCAAAACGGCGACAGGGGGGAGCGGGTTTTGCCCTTCATTCGGCAGACGTGTATTCCCCTCGCGGGTGCGTTCTTCGGGACGTCCGTGGTCGACCGCATGATCCCCTTGCAGAGAGCGTACAACGCGGTGCGAAATAGGAAGCACGAGTTTTTGAATCGGCTCTCGATGGGGGTAATTGCGGTGGAGGACGGCTCGGTGGACGCTGAGGAACTTGCGGAGGACGGGCTCTACCCCGGGAAGGTCCTCGTCTACCGCCAAGGTTCCCCCGCGCCTGCCTTCCTCGACTGCGGGAAACTTCCCGCGGAACTCGAACAGGAAGAGGTGCGTATCGCGAACGAGTTCATTCTCGTATCGGGCATGAGCGAGATCTCGCGCAACTCTTCCAACCCCACGCACGTCACTTCGGCGACGGGATTGCAACTGCTCATCGATCAGGACACCACCCGAATGCGCATGAGCGTGGAGAGCGTGGAGCGTGCCGTCAGAGAGGCGGGAAAACAGATCCTGCACCTCTACAAACAGTTCGCTTCCGCTCGCCGTATTCTCCGGATGACGGGCACGGGCGGGCATACCGAGCTCTACTACTTTTCTTCGAGCGACATCTCGGCGGACGACGTTGTGTTCGAATCGGGATACGAGCGCACGCCCGAACAGGAGAAAGAGGACATCCTGAACGTCCTCTCTCTCGGGCTGTTGAAGGAGAGGGGGAGCCTCACGGGAGAGGTGCGCCACAGGGTACTCGAGGCTCTGGGGTTCGGCTCGATCGAGAACGCGAGGGACATCTCCGATTTGCACATCAAAAAGGCGGAGCGGGAGAACGTCCTTCTATCCACGCGCGATATCGAGGCGGAGGAGTACGACGACCACGCGCTCCACATCGCCGAACATACGCGCTACCTGCTTTCGGGCGGGGAAGAGGACAAGGCGACGAGGGAGAGGGTCAAACGGCACCTCGAATCCCATCGCCGACAACAAGGAGGAGAAAATGGAGGAGAACGAAAAACGGGAACCCCGTGAACTCATCGCGGGAAAATTCGAAAGCGTTGACGCCCTCGTGCACGCGTACGAGGAACTGCAAGCGGAATTCACCCGCCGCAGTCAGAAATTGAAAACGCTCGAAGGGAGCGGCGCGTGCGCCCCTCAAAAGGAAGTGCCCGAACAGCCCGAGGAGGAAGGGGCAAAGCCCTTCTTCAAGGGGGTGAATCTGCTCGGCGGGGAGGGAACGGGCGTTACCGCGCCCGATCGCCGCCCCAAAAACATTCGGGAAGCGGGCGCACTCGCGCTCGGCTATCTCAAAAAAACCAACGGATAAGGAGAAAACACTATGGTAACCACCACGACTGCGGACAATGTCCTCAAATCGTACTATCTTTCCGCCGTGAGCGATCAGCTCAACAAATCTTCGCCCTTACTCGCCCGAATCGCGCAGACGACTTCGGACGTATGGGGCAGAGACGTGCGCAAGGTCGTTCGCTACGGCGTGAACGGCGGGGTCGGCGCGGGCACGGAGACGGGGGATCTCCCCAAGGCGAGCGGCAATCGCTACGCGCAGTTCGTCTCCACCCTCAAAAACCTGTACGGCACCATCGAGATCTCGGATAAGGCGATCCGCGCTTCCGCCTCCGACGAAGGCGCGTTCGTCGATATCCTCAACGACGAGATGGACGGGCTCGTGAAGAGCTCCGCCTACAACTTCGGCAGGATGCTCTTCGGCGACGGCACGGGCAAGCTCGCGACCATCTCCGCCGTCGACGGCTCGAACACCAAGCTCTACACCGTCGACACGGTGAAGAACCTCGCCGAGGGGATGATCGTCGACATCTACAACGGGGCGAGCGCGGAAAAGACGGGAGCCGTCGTCGAGGAGATCGACCGCGCGGGCAAGAAGATCACCCTCGACGTTGCGATCGAAACGCCCACGGGCTACACCGTCTGCGTGCAGGGCTCCAAGGGGCAGGAACTCACGGGGCTCGGCGCGATCTTCGGAAATTCGGAGACGCTGTACGGCGTAAAACGCGCCGATTGGATGAAGCCGTACACCAAGACGGTCGTCGATCTCACCGAGAACGAGGTGCAGACGGCGATCGACGAGGTGGAGGAGAAGTCGGGCTCCAAGATCGACTTCATCGTCTGTTCGAGCGGGGTGCGGAGGGCTCTTTTCGATGTGCTCTCCAAGTACCGCCAGACGGAGAGCGTCGAACTTGACGGGGGCTTCAAGGCGATCTCCTTCAACGGGATCCCCGTCGTTGCCGACCGCTTCTGCCCCGAGGGGACGATGTACCTTCTCGACACCAAGGACTTCGCCCTTCATCAGCTCTGCGATTGGCAGTGGCTCGCGGGCGAGGACGGCACCATCCTCAAACAGATCGCGGGCAAACCGGTGTACACCGCGACGCTCGTCAAGTATGCGGAGCTCATGTGCTACCGCCCCTGCGGGCAGGCGATGATCTCGGGCATCACCGAGAAGTGAGAAGAAGGAGGGGGAATATGCGCATCAAAGAGGTCGTTTTGCTCGCCGCGGAACTTTTGGGGATAGAGCTCTCCGAAGAGGATTTCAAGGAAGAGCTCCTGCAAGGCGAGGCGGCGACGCTGCTTCAATGCTATCATCTCATCGAGAACGAAGTCGCGCTCGACTACTTCCCCCTCAAAAGAACGGACGTGCTCGGCGTGAAGGAGGGCAAAACGGCGTACACGGAATTTCCGTGTGCGCCCGTCGCCGTCTGCTCGGTGCGGGACAAAGAGACGGGCGCGAAGGTGCGCTACACGGTCGGCTACGACGGGCTCCGCTTCCGCGAACCCGTCAAAAGCGTCGAGATCGAGTACACCTACGCGCCCGAGAAGAGGGGGATCGGGGACGAGACGGCGTTCGGGGAGAACATCTCTCCGAGGCTTCTCGCCTTCGGCATCGCGAGCGAGTACTGCCTCATCGCGCACCGCTACGCGGACGGGAAGATGTGGGGCGAGAGATATCGCGACGCTCTCCGTGCCGCGGGCATCCTTCGCCGCGCCCTCTCCGTCCGTTCGAGGAGGTGGGTATGAGGTACGAAAAGGAGATCACTTTCCCGCGGCGGAACTTCTCCGTATCCGTCAATACGGCGAAGGAGCTCATCTCCTCGGCGAAGGTCTCCCTCGATCATGTCCTGTTCGACGGGAAGGGCTTCACCCACGCCTTCGGGACGGCGTTTTTCGGGGAGATCCCGAGCGGCTGCGAACGCCTCTACGCCGTCCGCGGAGAGCTCTACGCCTACAATGCGGGCGACACGCGGCTCTTCCGCCTCGGGGACGGGAAATTCTGGGACGGGATCCGCGATGAGCCCTCCATGCTCCTCCCCACCAAGTTCTATTCCAAGGACGAGGAGGGGATCTGGGTGATCGGTCCTTCCCGCCTCTCCCTTCTGCACGGCAACGCGGCGAGCCACTATTCGCTGCGGCAGGGCGGGGCGGCGGCCGTCCTTCACAAGGAACGGGTGTGCTTTATCGAGGGGCAGAAGCTCTACTATTCGCAGGCGTACGAGCAGGGCCCCTTCGAGAACGCCGATTCCGACCCCAACGGGTACGGCTACGTCGAGCTCCTTCGCCCCGAGGCGGGGAACTTCGTCGGCATGACGGTATATGACGACGAGCTCTTTCTCTTCCGCGAGCGGGGGATCGACAAGTTCCTCATGGACTACGAAGTGCTCAATCACAAGGCGTATCCCGTCCCGTACGGGGGGAAGGACATCGTGGGGAGGAGCGTCGTGTCCTGCGGCGACAAGGTGCGCTTTCTCGCCGCCGACGGGCTGTACGAGTTCGACGGCTCGACGGCAAAACGCGTTGAGACCGAGCTCGCAAAGCGGGTCGATTTTTCCGATCCCACCCGCTTCGAGGCGGGCGTTTGGGGGGACCTGTACGCCCTCTCCTTCCCCGAAAAAGGGGGCGGAAAAGCTCTCTTTCTGTACGACCCGAAACGGGAGTACGGCTTCGAGATGGGCGTTGCGGCGGACTCGTTCGCCTGCGCTTCCGACGAGGCGTACTTCCGCGTCGGGAAGGCGATCTATCGGCTCACGGACAGCGCACCGCTCGAAACGGCGTCCGCGCTCTCCTTCGACGTGCCGACGGGGGCGGGAGAGGTGATCTGGATCGCCGTCCGCGGGGAGGGAAAAACGGCGGCGGAACTCTCCTTGGGCGGTGAGACGAGGACGATTTTTCTCGACGGGGAGAAGAAAGCCTTCCTTCCCCGTCCGCTCGTCGGGGGCGGAACGCTCGCCGTCAAGCTCTCTTCAAACGACGAGAAGTGGCGGGTCGAGAGCGTCTGTATCGGATACGCGGAGGTGGCTTCATGACCATCGACATCATCGATCTCACCGACCCCGCATACAGCGATCTCTCGCCCATTCAGCTCGCCATGGTGCGGGCGGCACAGGCGAAGAAGAACGAGATCGTCGCCTCGTACGAGAAGGAAAAACAGCAGGCACTCGCCATTCAGATCGCGGGGAACACCGCCCGCTCCGCCGCACGGGAGTATCAGGACGCGTACTTCGACCGCCTCGCCGCGGAAGAGGTGGAAGGGGTACGGGAGAGCCTTATCTATCAGCTGTCCTACGAAGCACTCGGTTCGGAGGGAAACGAGAAGGGGCTGTATCGCTATCCCGAAAATCCCAACTACACGCTCTCCCCGTCCCAACGCTTCCTCGTCGTGCGGAACTACTACATGCAGGTCACCGACGACCCGTCCGCCCGCCTCGCCGCCTACCGCGGCGATACGCTCGCCCGCGCCTATCTCGGGGAATTTTACGAGACGCTTTACGATCTTTTCGCAAGGGATGTATAGAACAAATCAATTCGGAATGGGGGGCGGGGACATTTCCCCGCCCCTTTTGAAAAGTTTGAAAAGGAGGAAACATGCAAGGATCCATTCAGCTTGTCAGCGTGCCCGCGATCGCGGCGATCGTGTATTGGACGGTTTGGCTCATCCGTTACGCCTGCAAGGACAGCGAGAAGTTCAAGCGGCTCATTCCGCTCGTCTCCGCACTGCTCGGGGCGATGTTCGGGCTTGCCGCCTACTACTTGGTTCCCACGATCATCCCGGCGGAGAACGTCGTCACCGCCGTCATGGTGGGGGGAGCGAGCGGACTTTCCGCCACGGGAGCGCATCAGATCGTGAAACAGCTCATGAAGAAGTGCTCGCCTCTTCCCGTCCCCGCCTTTGAGGAGAACGGGGAAGCACCCTCCGATGAGGAGGTTTCCGACCCCGCTCCGCCCGCGCATCCGGACCCTCCGAACGAGACGTAAAAACAGCGCGTAAAGTCCGAACGATACGTAAACATAACGCGTAAAGTCCGAACGAGACATAGTCGCAACGCGTAAAAGAATCGAAAAGATCGTAACGGCATAGGCGCACGGCCGTATCCGCCGCAACGGGACGGGAAGGGTGGGTGGGGAACGGGGGGTAAGGAGGGGAAGGGAAGGAGGGGAAGCCCCACGTCATGTTGAGCAACGTCGAAAAATGGACGTGGGGCAGGAAGGGTAGGGTATGCTTTTTTCTTGCTTCCCCCGTTGGGGGAAGTGGCGCGGTGCCTTTCCGCGCCGATAGGGGGTGAGTGTACGGACGGTTATAAAATTACGTCATTCCGAGCCGCCGCTGCCCTTGCGGCGTGTCGCCCCGCCTTATTCTGTTTCTTCCTTGGGCGGCAC
>CANPWF010000090.1 GCA_947581885.1 uncultured Clostridia bacterium | reverse complement strand
GATGTCGAATGTATGCGACCCCTTTCGTCCCTTCGGGACACTTCCCCCCATAGGGGGAAGCAAGTGTAAAACGAAAGCGAACTTCAAACAGCCGAAAGGTTATCAAGATGAAATTTCAAGTGATCGGTTGGACCTATTACGAGGACGACTATCCCGTCCATGAGGGCGACGAAGAATCGGTGATCCGCGCCGTCATCGAGGCGATCCGCGAAGGCGGCTTCAAGTTCGGCGGCAACAGTCACGACAGTGCCCTCTCGGGTGTGCCCGTCCTCAACGACGGCACCATGGCTTGCTTTTCGTGGCGGACTTGGGGCGGGATCATGGCGGAAGCCCTCCGCCTTCCCAACAAAAACGGCATGGCGTACACCGTATGGTACATGGATAACCGCGAACGCCTGCTCGGCGAGACCCCTCGCGAGATCGTTCTTCCCCCACGGGGCGTTGATAAAACCCGCATCGTCCCCCGCGAAACGCTCGCGGAGACCTTTGAAATGCACCTCGTCCCCGCCGCCTTCCAAGCCGTGAAGTCGGGCGAAAAGACGGTGGAGATCCGCCGCTTCGACGAAAAGCGTCTCCTCGTCTGCAAGGACGATTTCATCGATTTCCTCTTTGGAAACGAGCACTGCCTCGTCAGGGTGAAGAGCACGGACACCTTCCCCTTCCGAACCCTCTTGGGGACTTCTCCGCAAGAGACGGAATGGGAACGCGAGCGGCTCAAAGAGGGCGAAGAACTCCTCAAAAGGGCGGCGTTTGCGGGCTGCGAAACGCCCGAGAAGCTGCGAGAATTCCTCAAAACCACCTATCCGAACGAACAGACCGCGATCGTCTTTGAGATCGAACGCGTACAGGAGAACAACAATGGATCTGAAAACGCTTGAAAAATTCTTTTTACAGCGGCAGAGTTGCCGTGATTTTGCCGAAACGCCCCTCTCGCACGAGACGGTGGAAGGCATTTGCCGCGCCGCGCTCCTCGCCCCCTCGGCGGTGAACGCCCAACCGTGGAAACTTCTCGTGCCCGAGGGCGAAAAATTCAAGGAAGTCATCGACCTTATCACCGCGGAAGGGAGACGGCCCTTCGTGAAGAGGGCGCAGGCGATTGTCGTCGTGTGCGAGGACGTGCGCGGACGGACGTTCAACTTCGGCGGGAATCACGTTCCCAACCCCTATATCGAAAACGACATCGGCATCCTCACCGCCCACCTGATTCTGGCGGCGAAGGCGGCGGGAGTCGGGAGCTGTATCCTCGGCTGGAAGAACGAGACGGCACTGCATCCCCTCCTCGGCATTCCGCAAGACGTTTTGATCCCCGAACTCGTCGCCCTCGGCTACCCCGCCGAGAATACTATCCGCGAAAAACGTCGCAAACCCCTCTCCGAGGGACTATCCTTCCTGCGATGAAATCAAAAGCGCGAAACTACACCTCCGTGCCCGAAAAGAATGAATATGATCAAAACTTCTATCCGATTTTTTGAAGATATCCCCGTTCGAGCCGTTTGGAACGACGAAAATTCCAAATGGTGGTTTTGCGCTGTCGATATCGCCGAGGCACTTACGAAGAGCACAAATCCGCGCATCTATTGGGCACAGATGAAGCGTCGCAATCCGCAGTTGATTACAATTTGTAAACAACTGAAACTCACCGCGCGGGACGGGAAATCCTACCTCACCGACGTGGTCGACGCGAGCGGAGTCAACACGGTCGTCGCGCTCATTCCCGCAAAGAACCGCGAGAATTTTGTCCGTTGGCTCTCGGGCATGGGGAGCACCGTCGACGAAAAGAGCAAGCAGAGAGCATACGAATTGTTTGAAAGCGGCATGATTGGCGAAATGGAGGTCGGGACAGTGAAGGGATTGCAACAGATCCACGGCTATATCTTCGGCGGGCTGTTCGACTTTGCGGGGCAGATCCGCGGGTTGAATATTGCAAAAGGCGGCTTTGCGTTCGCGCCCGCGATTTACTTAAAGGAAAATCTCGCGCTCATCGAGAAAATGCCCGAAGGCACTCTTGAAGAGATCGTCAAAAAATACGTTGAAATGAACATCGCCCACCCGTTCATGGAGGGCAACGGGCGCAGTACGCGCATTTGGCTCGACCTCATTTTGAAGAAGAACCTGCAAAAGTGCGTCGATTGGAGCAAGATCGACAAGCGTGCCTATCTCGACGCGATGCGAAAGAGTCCCGTCGATCCATCGGATATTTTCGCGCTTATCGAGGGCGCGTTGACCGATCGGATCGGAGATCGGGAACTCTTTATGAAAGGCATCGATTATTCCTATTATTACGAGGAAGAATAGGAAAGGCATTCGAACATTTTATTCTCGTGAAGAAAACGGTTAACATAGCAAGAGGTCGGGAGCAAAAGTTCCCGACTTCTTTGTTGAATCGCCCAAGGGGGGTAAGCCCGAGGGGGCCGAAACGTTATTTGACGAAAGGTTCGAGGCGGACGGAAAGGAGAGAGGCAACGGCAAGCTTCACAAAATCGGGCACGAGATAGGGCACGACGCACAGCATGAGTGCCGCCCCCACCCCCATCGGCGTTGCCGCGCCGCCGTTGTAAACAAGCAGGAACCACACCGTTCCGAAGAAGTAGCACACCGCCATACCGAGCACGGTAAAGCCGTAAAAGACGCTCGCACGCGCCCATTTATTCCGAACGGGCAAGTTCTTCGCCGTCCCCGCAAGCAAAACGGAAAAGACGAATCCGAGAAGATATCCGCCCGTGGGACCCAAGAGCGCGGGAACGCCCGCCTTGAATCCCGCAAACACGGGGATCCCGATAAGCCCCATCAGAAGATAGGAAAGCACAGCGGCGGTTCCCCTCTTCCACCCCAGAAGAAGCCCCACCGCGGCGACGGCGAACGTCTGCAACGTGAAGGGAACTTCCGCAAGGGGAAGGGAGATCCACGCGCAAACGGTGATGAGGGCGACCCCGAGGGCGATATAGGCAAGATCGCGGGAAAAGCTCTTTGCCCTCCCGCGACGCTTTGTTTCATTTTGCATAATGTTTCAGCTCCTCCGCCCGATCGGTCTTTTCCCAAGGGAAAACGTCCCTGCCGAAATGACCGTATGCCGCCGTCTTTGAATAGATGGGGCGGCGAAGATCGAGGGTCTTGATGATCGCCGCGGGGCGAAGGTCGAACTCCTTTTTTACGATCTCGGCGATCTCATCGTCGGAAAGCACCCCCGTGCCGAAGGTATCGACGAACACGGAGACGGGATTCGCCACCCCGATCGCATACGCCACTTGCAGTTCCATTTCATCCGCAAGTCCGCTCGCGACGATGTTCTTGCAGATGTACCGCGCCATGTACGCCGCGCTTCTGTCGACTTTGGTGGGGTCTTTTCCCGAGAAAGCCCCGCCGCCGTGGGCGCACCTGCCGCCATAGGTATCGACGACGATCTTCCTTCCCGTAAGCCCCGAATCCCCTTCGGGACCGCCGATCTCGAACCTGCCCGTGGGATTGATGAAGTACTTGGTATTTTCATCGAGAAGGGACGAAGGGATCACCTTCTTCACCACGAGTTCCTTCATGTCCTTTTCGATCTGTTCGTGCGAAACATGGGTGTTGTGCTGGGCGGAGATGACCACGGTGTCCACGCGCACGGGCGTTTTTCCGTCGTATTCGACGGTGACTTGCGTCTTTCCGTCGGGACGAAGATAGTCGACGAGCTTTTCCTTCCGAAGGTCGGCAAGCCGCTTGGCAAGTTTGTGGGCGAGCACGATGGGAAGAGGCATGAGCTCTTCCGTCTCGCGGCAGGCGTATCCGAACATCATGCCCTGATCGCCGGCTCCCAAGAGATCGCTCTCTTCCCCGCCCGCCTTGTTTTCGAGGGAATTATCCACCCCGAGGGCGATATCGGGCGACTGCGCGTGAATGAGGACGTTGACCTTGCACTTATCGAAGGCGAAGTCCCCCGCATAGTAACCGATCCTCTGAATGACCCCGCGGGCGATCGCTTCGTAGTTTACGACCGCTTTGCTTGTGACTTCCCCCGCGATCATCAGGGTATTGTAGGCGGCACAGCACTCCACCGCCGCACGGGTGGCGGGGTCTTGCCTTAACAGTTCATCCAAGATCGCGTCCGAGATGTTGTCGCACACCTTATCGGGGTGCCCTTCCGTGACGCTCTCGCTCGTAAAAAACCTTCTCATATCCGTACTTCCTTCTCGCATTTTGCCGATCTTTTTTATTATAAAAGATACGAGGAAAAATGTCAACCAAAACACGCCGATCCGCGCTTATAATTCGAGCCCGCCTGTTAGAAGGCGGGCTCGCGGGCGAATTCGTTACAGATCAGTTGCCTGAACGATACAAAATGCCGCAAGCACTCTGCAACGATCTCGGGCAGTTGCACGCAAGGGACTGCACGTATTCGCTCTCCGCAAGAAGTTTGGGAACAAACATTACGCTTTACCTCCTTTGTTTTTTTCTGCCAACTTTTTCGCCTGTACAAGAGTGCACGCCTCGGGAAAACGCTTTAAGGGATCGCCCGTCTCCGTGAGCGCACTCCCGGGACAAAAGTTGCAATATTGAAAATCGGGGCAATTCTCGCACCCTTCGATATCCGAATACCGCTTGGTGCGAAGCTCTTTCAGCTTTTCCGACTCCTCCCAAATCTCTTTGAGGCTACTCTCCCGCACGCTGCCGCATTTCAGAAGATAGGCGTTGCAGGGGAACACTTCGCCGTAGGGGTTGACGGAAAGGCTGTTGAAACCTGCCGTACAGATGACGTCGTCCCGCTCGCGGGGAAGCACAAAGTCGGAAGAACAGCGGAAGAGCACGTTTTCGCGCAAAATTCCGATCGCCTTTGCGAGCTTTTCCGCGCTCGTAACGCGGTACTGCAACGGTTCTGTATTCCCGTCGTTCCCCGCGCACACCGTCATGCCGACCTGCACCGTCGCGCCAAGCTCTTTCGCGAGCGAGATAATGCCTTCCAAATCGTCGAAATTGAACTCCGTCACCGTCGTCTTGATATTGACGGGAATGCCGAGAAGCACACACTTTTTGATGATTTCCGTCGTCCGCGCAAAGGAGCCCTTCACTTGCGTAAAGAAATCATGCCGCTCGGGAATATGGCTGTAAACGCTGAAATGAATGCTTTTCAAGTGGCACGCTTTGAGGCGGAGAAGGTCGCTGTCCGTAAGAGCAATTCCGTTGGTGAACACCGTGACGAGCAGTCCGATATGATAGGCGTACTCGATGAGTTCGAGCGCGTCACTCCTCACAAAAAGGTCGCCGCCCGTAAAGGTGACTTCGAGGGCGTTCATCGCACGGAGTTCGTCCAAGACGCGCTTGACTTCGTCCGTCGTCATCTCCCCTTTCTCTTCCGTCACGCAATAGCAGTAGCGGCACCTCTCGTTGCAACGGTAGGTAAGCTCGATAAGCGCGCCGTACAAAACGAAGGGCGGCAACGAGGTCTGGCGGAAGAAATTCTCCGCACTGTCCATATCTTCAACAAGTTCATGTTCGCCTTGCAGAATACCGCTCTTTGCAAGGGCTTCGGCGAAAGAGACGAGCCCTTCCCGCTCGCTATCGGGAAGATCGTGCCGCACGGAAAGAAGGTCGGCGCACTCTTCCGCCGAGCGGGGTTCTTTGAAGTAATCGAGAATTTCCGCGGCGGGCGCGGTGTAAACATACACCTTGCGCACGTCCGTTTGATAGACGATCGCGCGGGAATTGTACGTTCTGTAAAAGACATCGGGGGAAAGATGATATCGCATGAATTTTTCCTTTTGTCTGTTGATGTTTTGGATCCGAATAGAGCCCGCTATCAGAACCGCGTTTGATAGGAGTTGAGCAATTTTCTGAGTTGGGACGTTGTTTTCGCGCCCGTCAAGTCGTCGACGGTGATATATTCCGAGGTAACCACCCCGTCTTTCCGCTTGAACGCGCCGTATGTCTCGCACGCTTCGGGATCGCACACCATGAGCGCGGCTTGCATCTTATAGCGACGGAACCCCTCGTCCCCTTTCGGATCGGCGGACGGCTCCCCGAGCCACCCGTTGTAGATCTGATGATTCTCGTTCATGATGTCCTCATCCGTGAAGTGAATGACGTTATTTCCCTTTTGCAAATCAAAGAAGATGTTCGTGACGAGGACTGCCCGTTTCAAATCGGCGTTCTTATCCGCACTAAAATAGTTCGCCATAAACACGAATTCTCTGTTGATGGCAAGGATCGTTCCATCTCCCTGACGCAAATAGGCGAGACCGTTATTGATAATATATGCGGGCGCAGAGCCGCGATGGATCGATTCTTCAATCGATTCGCCCGTTAAGCGTTCGGCGGGGATCCCGAAGCCCCCATCTCTTCGATCCGCCTTCAATACCGCCAAAATGTACGCGGCACGGATCTCATTTTCCTCAATATCGGAAGAGACTTGCCACGTGCTCCCCATGCAGGAGATCAATTCCTTCAAGGACATAGCGCGGTACTTTTGCTTGAACTCTTCCCGCATTTGCTGTTCTTTCTTCTTTTTTCCGAAGTTAAAAAGTCCCATGATTCCACCTCTTTTCATTGGATTCAAGCCGTGATGGCTTGTCCTATTCATTATAATCTTACATTTGTAAGAAGTCAACTAAAATTCTTACTTTTGTGAGAAAATAATGATATGAATACGGAGTTCAAACAGAATCTACTTTCCCTTCGGCAGGAACGCGGGGTCGGGCAAGTGCAGCTTGCAAAGGCGATCGGCGTAAGCAAGGGGATCATCAGCCTATGGGAAAACGGACTGCGGGAACCGAGTCTCGAATCCCTCGTCTCCCTCGCCCTCTTCTTCGACATCTCGGTGGACGAACTGATCGGATATGAAAAAATCAGGGCAGAAAAACGGCTCGGCTGAGCCGTTTTTCTCGTTTCTATGAAGATGACACCCCCTCACCGCCGCAAAGGACGCGGCGGAGCTCCCCCTCGAGGGGGAGCCAAGAGTGGGAGG
>CANPWF010000089.1 GCA_947581885.1 uncultured Clostridia bacterium | reverse complement strand
CATCGGCACCGAGAAGCCCACCAACAGCGAATTCATCGCCCTCGTCGCCGACAAACTCATCTTGGAAAATTTGTAAAAAACGTTCTTATAGGCAGAAAAAGAAGTGCGTCGAAAGCACTCAACTTTCGGCGCACTTATCATCATTCGAACAGCTCAATCATAATTTTTTCCGACCCAATATGGGGTTTTTTATATTCTATCCATAAAATATTGCATGAAGAGGGGAGTCCAGCCGAAGGCATATCCTTCGATCGTCGGATGGATGTCGTCGCTCATGAAAAAGTCGTAGGATTTATAGCTTGCATGGAAGATATCGAGCGGTTCGATGTCCCACTTTTCGCAGATGGTCTTAAATTGGTTGTTGATATACTCTCCGTACTGCGTGCGGAATCCCCAATTGCTTTTCACCGCGCCCGTATAGAACACGACTTTGCAGGTCGGGCACTGTTCCTTTGCGTAGGCGATGATGTATTGAATGGCACCCGAAACGGTGGAGGTGTTAAAATCCGTGGATGCCGTTCCGTCCTGAACAGGGTCCAAGGGCTTTCCCTGCGAGAAATCGTTGGTGGAGAGTTGGACGACGAGGTAATCGGGTTTCTCGGCAAAGTCCAAATTTTTCAGCCTCTGCACGTAGGAACTCGTGCCGTTATCGACGAGCGTGGTACCCGAAACCGCTTCTTTCACGAAGGGATTTCCCGTGAGGGAATGGAGAAGTTCGCCGAACGCGACCCCGTTTGAGGCTTCGCCCCTCGTGATGGAAGAGCCGAGGTAAAAGATCTTCGTCTGAGATAGAGGATGGGCGAGAAGGTGCTTGTGCGCACTGTCCGCGGAGGTCTTTACGGTGAATGAGGAGATCTCCGCATTCCAAAGGAAGCCGTCTACGCCGAGGTGGGTCATCTCCACGCTGTCCTGTGCGGCGACGGTGCGGACGAGCCCGCCGAGCGTTTTGACATCCACGTCCGAGATCCATTGCCCGTGTTCTTGGTTAAAGTTGATCTCCTTCATGGGTTTCGCTTCCGCACCGTCCAAGGAGAGGGTATAGGTGCCGTCCGCGTAGCGGATGACATAGCTGTGTTCGTTGTTGAAGAAGGCACCGCTTGAAACTTCCCAACCGTAATTCACATACACCGACCCGAGCCGCACGCCGACATAGATGAGGGAGCTCCCTTTGTTCACGCCGAGATACACTCTTCCCTCCTCGGTGAAGGGGTTCCCCGCGAAGAACTGCGCACCGCCCGCCGTACCCGTTAAAAGTTTGCCCGAAACGGCAACTTCCCACGAGGCGTTTTCGCCGAAAGGCAGCACCACGCCCTCCTGAAGGCGCACCGAAGCGTCCGTAAGTTTCACGCTCCCGTTTTCCGTCTGTGCGGAACCCGTATCGAGAAAGCCGTTCAGCTTCCCGTTTTCGATGAGAGAATAGGTCATTTCCGCCTCCTCTTTGGGCGAAACGAGCTCCGTGAGCCAAGCAAGCCACTCCGCCTCGGTGCCCGAATAGGTGGGATTTTCCTCTTTCCAGAGCTCGAATGCCGATTTTTGTTCCTGCGGATCGGCATGGACGGCAACGTCCGTCTTTACGCCGTCGACGTACACATACCCGTCCTTCACCGTCACGGAAGGGGTGTGCGGCGCGACCGCCTCAACGTCCGTCTTTTCGCCGTCGAGATACACATAGCCTTTTTCCACCGTCACCGTGGGGGCGGCGTTTTTCGGGCCGCAACCCGCAAGCATCGAGCCCGCCAAAACGAGTGCCAGCGGCAGAGCCAATGTTCCTTTTTTCATGGTTTCCCTCCGAACAATTTTCCGCCCCGATTGTAAAATAGGGAAGAAAAGATGTCAATAGAGGGGGGAGAACCCTTTACGAATGCTTACCAAAACGTCCGCAAATCATTACAAAAAAGAAGAGCCGCCCAAGGGGGACGGCTCTGATATTTATGCGCGGATCTTTCTGAAATCGGAGGGAGAAACGCCCACTTTCCGCTTGAACAGTCCCGAAAAGTAGTGTTCATCCGAAAAACACAACTTGTCGCTGATCTCTTTAATGGAGAGGTTGGAGTTCAGAAGGAGCAACTTCGCCTGCGAAAGTTTTTTGTTGAGATAGTAGTGGTAGGGCGACATGCCGTACATATTCTTAAACTCCCGCGAGAGGATCGCCTTAGAGATGAAGAGCCGCTTTGTGAGCTCTTCGATGGTGATATTGTCGAACACGGCCCCGTCGAGAAGTTCCTTCGCCTGTGCGGCGCGGTCGATACTTCCCTCGGGATGATACTCGTGCGCGGCGATCTTGTTGAGAACGGTGAGGAGCACGCTCCCGATCTTTGACCACTCGTTGTCGTTCAGGCGGCTGCCCAAGGTAGCGATCTCCACGAGCCGCAAAAAGTCCTCCTCGCACTCGGGGGCATGAAAGACGTACTTCCCGCTCAGCCGATAGTCCGCCATCACCTTGGCGAACACGTCGCTGTAAAAGTTGCACCACAGTTTTCGGTAGGGGCGTTCGGCATCGGCACGGTAGCTGTGCGTCGTTTCGGCAGGAAGAATATACACATCTCCCTCGCCGAGCTCGAAAGTGTTCCCGTTCACCGTGAGGCTCCCCTTGCCCGAGACGATGAACTCGATGACGATATAGTCCGAATGCGTGCGGGCGATGAAATAATCCTTGTCGGGATTGGTGATGCCGACCGATTCGATATTGAAGGGATATTCCATATTCCCGCTGAAAAACATTTTCTGTTCGAGCCGAAGGCTCCCGTAGATAATGTGACGGTAAGGGTCCTTTGTCCTTACGATTTTTTCTTCCATCCCGTGCTCCCCCGCGGATTTGGTTTACGAATCCTCACTTTATGGCAAATGATTGCTCATTGTAAAATGAATTTTTAGTACTATAATGATAGTGTATCGAAAAATGATTTTGCGGCGCGAATGCGATGTAAATGTAGTATAGCACATCGGAAACGAAAAAACAAGTCTTTTTTTCTCCGCAATAAAATGAGCGAAACGAACAAATTGGAGGTAATTCGAGAATGAGAAAGGCAGCTCACGCGAAAAGATGGGCGTTCACGGCGGTTCTGTCCGTTCTGATGGCGGCGTCGATGGCGATTTCCGTATTTGTTCCCGTATTCCGTACGAACCCTCGTTTGGCGGAAGCGGAAGAGAGTGCCGTGCAGACGGATACCTCGGGCGGCACGAAAGCGTACATCGTAAACGAACACATTCGCGTCACGCCGATTTCGGAAACGCTCGTCCGCCTCGAAGAGAAGGGAACGAACGGCTTCGAAAACCGCGATACCTTCTATGTGCTCGGAAGGGACGAATTTACGGCACCCGAATCGGATGCGCAAACCGTGGGGGAAGAAGTTGTTATCACGACGGAGAAGTATATCGTCCATATCCCGAAGGATGCCGCCGACCTCACGGGAGCCCGCGTGACCGATAAAAATAATATTACATTATATAGCTATAACGGCGTGACGCTCGCCAACACCTATTTGCCCTCGCCCTCGGAGGACCCCGACGGGTGGTATTTCTGCGATTATCCGCGCATCATTCCCGGGGATCATGGCTATTCGCTGAATAAAGACGGGCTCGAACTCAACGGCTGGGATTTCTCGGGGAGAGACGTTCCCGACGTATACGTATTCGTCCCCGGCGACTATACGACGTTCTGCGAGGACTTCGTCACCCTCACGGGCAAGAGCAACCTCGTCGACTTGAAAACGCTCGGCTTCTGGGATTCCCGTTGGTATATATACGACGCGGAATCGGCGTTACAGCAGGTGCAGGACTATCTCGACAGGGGGTATAGCATCGACGTGCTCGTTATCGATACCAATTGGCGTGCGGGCACGGTGAATGAGCCCGGCTCCACCGCCGAGCCCTCCGCGGGCGGCATGGGGTACGATATCGACACGCGGCTCTTCCCCGATATGGCGGATACACTCCAAAAACTGCACGACATGGGGGTGAATGTCATCTTCAACGATCACCCCGAACCCACCGAAAACAACACAAATGGCTTGGAAGAGGACGAGATCTATTACCGCAGCAAGAATTTGAAAGCCATCCTTTCCCTCGGGCTCGATATGTGGTGGTACGATCGGAATTGGCACACTGCGCTCAAATCGGCGGACAGCGATCTCTCCGTGTTTGCTTGGGGCATGTATGCCTTCCAATTCATCGAAAACGAGTACTATGAGGAGATGGTGAGGCCGGGCTCGGAGGATGTGCTCAAACAGTTCGCCCGCCGCGCCATCATCATGGGCAATGTGGACGGTTGCGAGAACGGCTATTGGCGGTACGGTTCGGATATCTCCGCCCACCGCAACACCATCCAATGGACGGGGGACATCGGCGTAGACGATCATTCCCTTTCCCGCGAGATCCATAACGCCATTTTCGGCAGTGCGGAGAACGGCATTCCCTATGTGAGTGCCGACCTCGGCGGGCACACGGGTGCCGTCACGGACGATATGTACGCGCGTTGGCTACAATTCGGTGCGCTCTCCACCATCACCCGCGTACACTGCACGCATGTGTATTATTGCCATCAGGAAGGCAGAATGCCTTGGCTGTTCGGCGAGACCGCGGAGAACGTGGTGAAGGAGTATGTCGGCATGAAGTACAATCTCATGCCCACCTACTATTCCCTCGCGGCGGAGAACGCGCAGACGGGGCTTCCCATTTTGCGCCGTCTCGACGTGAAATACCCGCAGTACGCGGAGGCTTCCCGCAACGACGAATATCTCCTCGGCGACGGCGTGATCATCGCGCCCATCAACGAGGGGTACAGCGGCATTTCCTTCGGCGACGGCTTCTTCACGTCCACCGACGAAAACGGCAACACGCACGAAGGGCTTCTCGGCAAATATTGCGCGAATACGAATTACAGTAACCCCGCCTACACCCAATACGATAAGAACATGGTGTTCGATTGGGCGCAGGGGAGCCCGACGGGGCTTCCGAGCGACAACTTCTCCATCGAGTGGAAGGGGCAGTTCCACGTCGGAAGAAACGACATCCGCTTCTCCTTCTTCGCCGACGACAGAGTGCAGGTGCTCATCGATGACAAGCTCGTCGTCAACAGTGCCTCGGGCGAAACCAACCAATACGACGTGACCTTCTACACCGATTACTATGCGGCGGGCACCACGCACGATATCGAGATCAGGTATGTGGAAGAGGGCAACTATGCACACTTCTACATGTACGGGTTGGAAAGGCCCACGGGCGTTGGCAGTTCGTACTGCTACGATAGCCGCGAGGTATTCCTTCCCGACGGAATTTGGGTCGACGTTTGGTCGGGCAAAGAATACGAGGGGCCTTTCACCTACACGGTGACCCATCCTTTGGAAACTTCGCCCATCTTCGTGCGCAAGGGCACCCTCAACGTGCTCGCGCCCGATATGAAAAATTTAAATGAGAAAGATTGGAGCGAACTCACCCTCGACGCGTATCCTTCCGCTTCCAAGGCGGAGACCTCCCTCTATGAGGACGATACGCTTACGCAAGCGTACAGAGAGGGGCACTTCCGCACGACGAAGATCTCCGCCGAGGCGAAGAACGGCAAGTACACCGTCACGATCGGCGCGGCGCAGGGCAGTTTCGAGGGCCCCAAGGCGTTCACCGAGCGCACATGGAATGTAAGGCTACATGTCTTTGAAGAGCTCGGCGGCGTGAAGAGCGTCACCGTAAACGGCAAGCGCGTTTCGGGGATGCGCTATTACAGTCAACAAAGTTCGGCTTCTCCCTTCGCCTTCTCGGGGGCTTCTTCCGATACCGCCGTGTGCGAATTCACCTTCCATGGGAATATCGGCGAGGTGACGGAGATCGTCGTCGAATTCGGCGACAATTCGCGGCTTGCGACCTTCGCGAAGAATTCCGCCTACAACGCAACGTCCGCAACGTTCACCGTGGAAAGCAAGGGCAGCGTGAACGGGCTTCTCGATCTCGATAACGAAGCGTACGACGATTGGGCTTTCTTCGGAAGTGACACGTCGCGCAAGCAGCTCTCTTCGGGCGAACACCTCATCGGGGACGTTTGGAGCGATTTCGAACTCTACAACAACGCCCATTCGGCGGTGAACGCGAGCTGGGAGAACGCGGAGGATGGTTCCGCAAGCAACGGCACGGCGACCGCACTCGCGGGGCAGGTGGACGCGAACGTCGTCCTCAAAGTTCCCGCAGGGCAGAAGAAGATCTTCACGCTCTTCCTCTCCACCGAGCTCTGCATCGGCAAACTCACCGTGCGCGATCGGGCGGGGAACGTCCGCACGATCATTCTCGACGACGCGGTCGACGGGCTTCCGAACTTGGGCGACAGCAGGAAGAACGCGGCACTCTACGGCAACACTTCCCGCATCGTCACCATTGAGGTGGAAGCGGAGGAGGATACCGAACTCTACGTCCGTTACAGCATGCATTCCTCGGCGAAGCACGACGGCGCGGGAACGGGTTCGGACGCGAGAGTCGGCATCAGCGCGATCGTTTGCTCGGAGTCGAAGGTGGAACTCGAATCGAAGCCCGCACTTGAAAATACCACGATAACGGGCGGAACGGCACCCGATAGCGCGAGCCTTTCCGAAGTTCCCGAGGGCATCGGAGCGGACGAAAATTTGGAAGTTCTCGATTGGCTCAAAACGAACGAGGGCGAAGATTTCGTGACGAAGGCGGGCGGTGCGATCATCGATACGCCTGTGGCGACGAAGTTCAATCCCTTCGGCGACTACACAACCGGCCTCTCTTGGACGGACGGCGAGGAAGTTGCATCGAATGCGGGTTCCCGGAACGGCTATCATACCGATTCCAACCAGACCATGACGATCACCTTCCATGTCGATGAGAACACCAAGTATATCGTGCTCTACGTCGGTGCATGGAACGGCACGAACACCGTCACCGTCTCGGACTACTTGGGAATAGAGCGGGGTAGATTCTCCTTCACGGGAGGACAAAGTTCCAACTGT
>CANPWF010000088.1 GCA_947581885.1 uncultured Clostridia bacterium | reverse complement strand
CCTCACCCTACCGGGATTTCTCACCCCCGGCGGCGAGAGGAGCCCCGCCTCGATCGACGACAACACCGTCAACGAGGGCTGTTTCGTGCAGTCCCATGTAACCGTAGACGAAAACGGCAACGAGGTCAAAAAATACTACCTCACCTATTCCCGCTCGGGCTATGGCGACAAGAACTATTCCGCATGCCTCGCCGTCGCCGATTCGCCCCTCGGCTATCCGAAGGGTTCGAAGGAAGCCCCGAACGGCGGCTTTGTGAAGTTGGATCCGCTCTATGGCAATCCCGTCCATATGATCAACGGCAACTACGACATGTACGAGGCGACGGGCAACGCCATGTTCTTCAAGGCGGGCGGGGAAGAATTCCTCATCAGTCTTGCGACGGTTTATAACCGTACAACGCCCACGGCTTCCAGCCGCAATTTCATCATCGACCGCGTCACTTGGAGTTATAATGAGGAATTGGGGTACGATATCCCCCACTCCAACGGTCCCACGCAGGCGAGTTTGCAGCCCGCGCCTTCCACCTTTTCGGGCTACAAGAACATCGCGGGCGACGCGAAGATCACCGCGACGAACGCACGGGACGGAATGGATACGTCCCTTCTTACCGACGGGTTCGTCGCCATCCACGGCCGTGATGAAGGGATGGAATTCCGTACAAAAGACGGCGGCTCGACGATCACCCTCGAATTCCCCGAGGCCCGCCCCGTCCGCTCCGTCATGGTGTACAATTCGCAGGATATCCAATTCGCCTTCAATGCAATTAAGGACGTTACCCTCGTCACGGAGGACGGCTCCTTCTTCGCGAGCGACATCGTCTATCCCGAGAAGTTCTTGACGGGGAAAGTGGAATTGGGCGGCGGGCTCCGTCCCGGCGGGGCGGCCGTCGTCGAATTCAGCGAGAAGAAGGTCGAAAAGATCATTATCCGCATCAACGAGAAATACACCCATGAGCTCGACGAATTCGGCGAGGAATATCAGGGGATCGGCATCTCGGAGATCCGCGTGCTCGGACGGGACGCGGACGCGGGCGAATCGCAGAACGCCGCCATGGATACGGGTACCTTCCGAGGCTCGGGGATCGTCGGCATTCCCGATCTTCTCGACATGGTCGGCTACGGCTCCATGAGTTCCTACGAGTACGACGAAGAGGGCGGGGTCGCGTTGAATGCGAACTTCTTCGCGCCTCTCCGCGGTTCGAATGCGGATGGGGGATTCGTCGTCGAAGCGACTATCTCCCGCGCGGACGGCGTGTACGACGTGATGACGGAAGCCGCCAATACGGGCGCGATCTCCGTTCTCACCGAACATGTCCGCCACCGTATCTACGTCGTCGGGGTCGATGAGGAGACGAGCTACATCGTCGTCAACGGTGCCCAAAAACAGGTGTACGGCAACAATTACGATGACTTCGAACGCCGCTATCCCGTTCCGCTCGGCGGATATTGCACGGGTGCGCCGATCAAGATGCAGGTCGTCTACTATCGGAATACCTACTATATCAAGTTGGAAACGAACGGCTCGACGGTGTTCACGTCGATCGACAAAAATACCGACTATATCGAGAATTCGAGCTTCCCTTCCGATATGAAGGAATTCTTCGAGGACGGCGAACGCGCCCTGTGCTTGGAGTCTTTGGACCTTCGTGCGCATTTCGGCGATATCTCCTTCACCCTCGGCGAGAGTGCGGAGAGCGCGATCCTGCGCACGCAGTGCCGCGTCTCCATTACGAATTCTTTGCCCGAAGGGGGCACGCTCACCGTCTCCGACGAAACGCCCATGCGCGGCAAGACGGTTCTCGTCACCTTAAAACCGAACAGCGGGTACTATCTCGATAAGTTCACGGTGAACGGCGTAGACATGAAGGGGCGGCTCTCCCTCGCCGAGGACGGCAGCTATCAATACTCCATCATCGCCATTCAGGCGGATACCGCCATCCGCGCCACCTACAAGGCGGGCGAGGAGACGCTGTACCTCGTCACGGGCACCTATTCCTACTCCTCTGGCTTGTACGAAGAGGGGCTTGGGATCACTAACGAGGGGGACATCCTCACCATCTCCGCGGGCTTCTATACGGGGACCGCGCAGGGCGGACGCTTCGAGATCAGGCTCCCGAACGGGCGTTTCACCCTCAAATTAAACAGCGAGAAGTTCCCTGCGGCGGAAAAGGACGTGTTCGTGCACGGCGGCAATACCGATGCGGGCGATATTCAGTTCAAGCGCATCAATTTCGAGCCCGTCGTCTCCTACAATGCGAACGACTCGGTCACGTTCAGTGCGAACAGGACGACCCGTCTCTTCGAAAACGTCTCTGCGGAGGAGGGCTTCGTCGTCAACTTCACCGTCACGGGCGGCACGACGGGTTGGTTCCGTACGGGCGGTCTCGTCATGGAATACGACGCAGAGGATGCGGGCACCCCCGTCGTCTATTACGACTACATCTTCTTCTACAACACGGGTTCGATCGCCGAGGCGGTGCTCATCCAATCCTCGACGAGGTGGGATAACGGTCCCGTTTACCGCACGACGTACCCGTATGCCAACCTGCTCTCTCCTTTGAAAGTGACGGTCGCCTACTACAACGGGACGTTCACCTTCATCCTCGACGACGTGTATGTGTTCTCGATCGATACAACTTCCTCTCTCGACATAACGCAGAATGCCGCCTTCAATAAAGCATCCTTCTTCGGCGCAAAGACGAGAAGGCTCGGGCTCCGCAGTTACGATAGCGCGGCGACCTTCGCGGATGTCAGCTACCGGCTCGGCGACGAAGTGGCGCAGAAGGTCATTGCCGAAACGAAAGGAGCCGTCACCGCGGCGGCGGGCGAGGGCGGAGGTGTCTCTATCAATACGCTCACGGGCGACGCGATCCCTTTGGGCACGAGTTACGATATCGGCACCGAAGTGGTGTTGACGGTCACGCCCGAACAGGGGAAATCCGTCCAAAAACTCACCCTCAACGGAGAGGACAAAACGTCCCTTCTCAGCGGTCCCTTCAAGCAGGCGGACGGAACTTCCTTCTACAAACTCTACACGAAGGTCACGCGGAACGGGCTCAACTTCCACGCCACCTTCGCCGAAAGCGAAGTGAAGCACGCCGTCACGGGCAAAGTTGCCTTCGCGGAAGGGCTTTCCGCAACCGATGTTACGCTGCAAGCGAACGGCTACACGGGCACCGTGGAAAGCGGAAACTTCTCCATAGACCTTCCCGACGGCACCTTCATCCTCACCTTTGCGGATGAAAAGGGCAACTTCGGCACCAAGGAAGTCACCGTCGCGGGGAAAGATGTCAACGCGGGCACCGTTACGATCGTGCCCTTCGGGCTTACCAACGACGTGGGGCTCGTGAAGGAAGGAGAAAGTTACACCCTTCAACGGGCGACGGGCGGCATCTACCACCCGTTCGCGGGGGACATCGTCGCCTCCGAAGGCTTCGCGGTCACCTTCACCGTGCAGGGTTCGGCGAGCGAGGCTTGGTACAACTGCCTCGGATTCTACTTCGTCAAGAACGGCGTTACCTACTCGATCTGCATTCGCGATAATAACGGAGAGGCGTTGGTCGGACTGTTGCAATCGGATGCGGGCACATCGGCGGGCGCGATGTATTATTACACGCATCGTCCCTACAACATTACGGAGCCGCTCGAGATCTCGATCGTCTACTACCGTGAAGTGTTCTACATCGCCTTCGGGGATTTTGCCTTCACGGTCTCGGCGGGAAATTACAGTAACAGTGTTTTCAGTCATCCCGAACAGATCACGAAAGAATTCTTCGCGGCGGGATATCGCAGTTTGGGCTTCCGCGCAATGGATACGGGCGGAACGCTCTCGAACGTATCGTACGTCCTCGGCGACGAGGCGACCTATGAGAGAATGCAAACTCTCGGGTATTGGGATTAAAGCGAAAGGAGGAAAACCATGAAAAAAGCGGCAAAGATCGCGGCGGTCTGTGCGGCTGCGGCATTGGCGGCGACGATCGGGCTCGGCGCGGTGGGCTGCGGCGGAAATTATACCGACCCCAACACACTGTTCACCGATATGACGGGGCTCACCGTCGACGGCAACGCAGTGACTTTTTCCGAAAAGAAGATGACAAAGCTCTTCAAAGACGGGGAAGCGGAAGGGGGCTTTGCGGTCTCCTACACCGTGCAGCAGGGGGACGAAACGGACTACAATTGGATGAATTCGGGCGGCCTATATGTGGAACTCGACGGCGAAACGGTGGATATCGACGGCGTGCCCGAACCGCTCTTCTTCAACGTCGTTATCTTTCAGGATAACCCGAACAGGGGCGACGCGACGATGGATGCCAACGCGAGCGTGTGGATCACCGAGAACAGCTCCTACACCCATGCGGGCACCGAGGACGGGGCGCATTTCGACGGCACCAACCTCTCCTTCATGATCAGCCGCAACCCCATGAAGGTCACGATCGCCTACTATCACGAGGCGTACTATTTCTCCCTCGACAATACTTCCAAGTTCAAATTGACGGCGGAGAGCGACTTCAAAAGCATCGAACGTGCGCCCGACCTCGAAAAGTTCTTTGCGGCGGGGAAGAGGAAGCTCGGCTTCCGCTCTGCTATGACCCCCGCAACGTTCAGCAAGATCTCCCTTTCCCTCGGCGACGAAGCGGCAAGGGCGGCGATCCAAAAGATGGGCTTCAAAGACGAAGTCTGAAAAATATGAAAAAAAGGGCGATATGCCCTGTAAAAAGGGGCTTCAAGCCCCGTAAAGAGAGGGCTTTTTGCCCTGCAAATCGGATAAGGATAAGGAGGAAATAATATGATCAAACGCATCAGAGCGATCTTGATGGTGCTGTGTGCCGCGTTCTGCGTTGTCGGCGTAGTGGCATGTAAAAAGCCCAAACAGCCGTCGCCCGAACTCGCCGCGCCCACCATCGAGGGGCAGACGGAGATGACGTTATACGATACTTACGCGGATACGCATTCGGATCCGTTCACGGTGACGGGCGATAACGTCACCGTTACGGTGAGCGGCGATGAGAAGATCGCTTGGAATAATGAGAACAAGTGGCTCGACATCGCCGCAGGGCTCCAAGCGGGGGAATACCCCGTCGTGCTCACCGCGTCCAACGGCAACACCGCACAGGATGCGACGGCGAACTTCAAACTCACCGTCCTGCATTTCGTCGCCCCCAAGCTCAAATATACGGGGGAACAGGACGAACTCATCCTGCGGGAAGGCTACGATGCTACTTCTTCCGATGTGTTCACCGTAGAGGGGACGAACGTCACCGTCAGCATCACGGAAGATATGACGGACGGCATTGCGGTATGGAACAATACGACGAAGAAACTCGACGTTGCCGAAGGGCTTGAACCCGACACCTATCTTGTCACCCTCACGGCGACCAACGGCACTGCTGCTCAGGACGTTGTTATCGATTTCACTATCGTTGTCCTCGGCGATCCCGGGATCCACGGTCCCGCCGCGATGAGCCTTGCGGAAGGCTACACGGCTACGCAGTCCGAAGCGTTCACGGTGAACGGCGATAACGTCACCGTCACCATTACGGCAGACGATGAGAAGATCACTTGGAATGATGCGGATAAGAAACTCGACATCGCCGCGGGGCTCACTGCGGGCGAATATTCCGTCACCTTGAAGGCATCGAACGGCGATCCCGAATGCGATGCAACGTTCACCTTCACGCTCACCGTCAAGAAGCTCGTACAGGTTACGGGTACGTTTGCGTACGGTTCGGGCAGGTATGAAGGCGGCAAGTTCACGCAAAGCGGCGACGCCGTCACCGTTACCGCGACGAGCGACCTCGGCTCCTTTACGGGAACCGTCGAGGGCAGTGGCTACACGATCACCCTTCCCGAAGGGTCGAACACCCTCACCTTCACGAGCAACTACTTCCACGATTTGACGAAAACGGTTGAAATTTCGGACGGACAGTCCACGGTCGACGAAGTTACCTTCAACGTCCCCAAGCTCACAGGCGTTGCCGAGGGCGTTTACACCGCCGACGGCTACAACCTTGCGAAGGGCGTGAGCGCACGGTTCGAAGGCGGCACCGTACAGAAAAACGAAGGATTCTTCGTGCGGTTCACCATGCCCGCGACAGCGGACAGCGGTTGGTTCAACCGCGGCGGTATCCTTATCGAGAAGGAAGGCGGTACTTCCAACGTGTTCACGATCGCCAAGAGCGGAACAGAGGGGATCCTCGAAATGTGGGGTGCCGGCAACGGCGGAAGCAATTGGGGGCAAAGACGGAATACGCTGACAAATTATACTTGCCAAGAGCTGACGATGACGATTGCGTTCTATCAGGGAGCATACTATGTTGACATCACGGGACTTGGCATCCTCCTCATCACGAAATCCACTGACTTTACGAATTACGACCTCACCGATGAGTTCCTTTCGACGGATGTCGTCCGCTATCTCGGCGTAGGCTATGGGCAAACCGAACGCGAGACTTTGTATCAGAACGTCTCCTATGGCATCGGCGACGCGGCGGCGCAGAAGGCGATCGACGATATGAAGGTTCAGGTCGAACTCGATGAAGTCAACGCTGAACAGGGCTCCGTGGAACTTTACGTTTCGGGCAACTGCTACGCGAGTGAGACGGAAATCAACAGCGGCGATAAAGTATTCATCGGCTCCACCGTACGTATCGTGGTTGAACCGATCGGTGCGCATGTTATCAAGGATATCAAGGTGAACGATACGTCCGAGCTTTCCTCCCTCGACGGTTCTTCACTCACGATCACCAATGTAAAAGAAAAGATACAAATTTCCGTCACGTTTGAGACGATCGACACCTACAAAGTAAGCGGCACGTACGAATATAAGTCGGGCACTTTGCAGGATGGGGTCTACAAGAACGATTCCGACGTTATCATCGTAAAGAGCGGAAGGTTCTCCAACAAAGTGACAACGCACGACGGTAAATGGGAAATCAACCTTCCCGAAGGCGAACACGATATCACCGTGGAGAGCGAAATGTTCCGCGGAACGACGATCGAGAACGTCAACGT
>CANPWF010000087.1 GCA_947581885.1 uncultured Clostridia bacterium | reverse complement strand
GACGGCGGGTCCATTCCCGCGCGGATCCTCGAATCGGGCATGCCCATCCGCTGTGCGGACGAGAATTTCCTCGCCGAGACGAAGAAGTGGTACGACGCGGTCCTCACCGCGATCGCGCCCTATACCTATCCGAACGGCGGACCTATCGTCATGTTGCAGCTCGAAAACGAGCTCGACTTCTTCGATTGTCCCGATCCCACGGCGTACATCAACGCCCTCCGCACCATGGCGGAAGGGTATATTTCGGGTATTCCGTTCTTCTGCTGCACGGGGCAGTACTCCGTCGCACGCGCGGGCGGAGCCGCGTCGGGCGTAGACATTTCCCTGAACTGCTACCCCGCGAGCTCCGATCCCTCCTTCGACGGCGAGCTGCAACGCTATGCCTTCCGTTTTGCGGAAAAGGGCAAGCCGCTCCTCGTCTCGGAGACAAACCGCGATCATTTCCTTCTCCGCCGTGAACTCTCGTGCGGGTCCAAGTTGCTCGGGGCGTACAACCAAGTGGCGGGGATGAATTTCGACTTCCATCAAGCCGTGAACAATTGGGGCAGCCCGGACGCGCTCATCGGGACGGAATACGATTTCTGGTCGATGATCGGGGCTTCGGGGAGCTACACCGCCGAGGCGGAAGAGGCCGCCCTGTTTGCGGCGTTTCTCCGTGCCGTCGGGGAACCCATCGCGGCGGCAACGCCCGATCCCGAGCCCGTTGTGCCCTCCCGTTGCACCTTCAAAACGACGGAAGGCGGGCTGAGGGTCCTTCGCCTTTCTGGCGGCGGGGCGGCGGTGTGCGCACCCAACTTCTCCTCCGAGAAGGGGACGGTGGAATTCACGTTCGGCACCCGCGCCGTCCGTGCGGAGATCCCCGCCGAACGCGCTCCCTTCCTGCTCTTCGATTTCGATATGCACAGCCGCGGGGTCCCCGCCGTGCTGACGCGGACGAATTGCGAACCCGTCCTTGTGGCGGACGGCGAACTGCTCTTCTATACCGAGAGCGAACCCGAAGTGGGGCTCGATTTCGGCGACGGCGAACGGCTCATCCGCCGCGACTGCGAGATCTCGGGCGTGAAGATCAAGTTCCTCAACCGCGCGAAGGCGATCAAGGTCGTTGCGGGGGACCGTCTCAGCCGCAAAAAGCCCTCGTCGTCCAAATTCAACAAATTCTTCGAGTGCGGATTGCCGCTCATGCGGGAGATCTCCGCGGAGAACGGCACGCACTTCGGGGCACTCGGTATCACCGAGGGGATGGTGGAATACGACCTGCGCATCCCCGCGGGCAAAGCTCTCTTTGTGGAACACCCCTGCGACATTATGCGGGTCACGGCGGACGGCGTTCGCGGCGAAACGCGGTATGCGGACGGCAGGGACGTGGTGCTTCCTCCCTCGCGGGACGGGGCGTTCGATGTCACCGTCGAGAAGTGGGGGCACAGCAATTTCGACGATTCGCAGTCTCCCGCACTTCGGCTCTCCTGCAAGAAGGGCGTGCTGTCCTTCGGGATCGTCGAAAAGGAAGAACGCGTCAACCGCACTTCCTTCGAACTTCTCGAAACATACGGCGAGAAGCAAATCGCGCTCCCCGAGGGGATGCCCGTCCGTATCAGCGTCGACAAGTGGAATTCCACCCGTAAACCCGTCATTTGCGCCTACTCGATGCCCGTCAAGCGGGAAGCGGAGAGGCTGATCGTCAAGACGACGGAAAAGTGCGACGTGGCGGTCTATCTCGACGGGGCACTTCTCGGCGAATGCGACTACGGGACGTTCGAACTCACAAATTCTTTGGAAATCGGCGAAGAGCATACGCTCACGCTCGTATATCGCAAGCGGGTATGGACGCAGGATGTCGACTGCGTCAGGCTCCTGCACGTTACCCCCGTCGCGCCGAAACGGGTGCGCGTGCTCACCGAGAGCGACTATGTCGCCGTCACGGGTTCGCAGAAGGGGGCGGCGGTCAAAGTTCCCGTTTCCGTCGAGGGCGCGAAAGCCCTGTGTGCGCACATCGATTGCGATAAAGAATGCTTCCTGCGCCTGCGCGGGAAGAATATTCAGGTCACCTGCGTGATGGACGGACGGGTGATCGGCAGGCTCCTTCTCGATTGGGAGAAGGCTCCCGCGCTCCACGGAGGGGATCATTCCCTTCTGTATCTCAACCCCGCTTGGAAGGGGGATCTGTACCTTTGCATCGAATCGCTCGGCGAAGGTGCGCGGTTCCTCGGGGCGGAACACATTATTCGTTAAAGATTCGGGCAAAACCCGAAAATTGTAGGAGGAAAGTTATGAAAAAGAAGGTTTTGGCGTTTGCCGCTGCGACCGTGTTGGCTGCGACGGCAGTAGGCGGGCTCGCGGGCTGCGGAGGAAGTCGTGCAAACACGATCAAGATCTTCCTGCTTGCCGACTCCCATGAGGTCGAATTCTATGAAGAGTATTTCGATCAGATGGAACAGGAGTTGAAAGACGACGGCTACGACTACACGATCGACTTCCTTTATGAGCAGGAGAGCAACTACTATTCCGCTCTCGACGGCGATATTCAAGGCGGCGACACGCCCGATATCTTCTACGTCCGTCCCAACGAGCTCATGAAATACAAGACGGAGATCGTCTCGTTGCAGTCGTTCGCGGATGAGTACGGGTTCACGCAGGACGCTTCCAAGCGCATCGCGGACCTCAACGACATCTACGATACAGCCCTTCAGCTCTATCGTTTCAACCCCGCGACCAACGCACTCGGCAATGCGAGCGACGATTTGTATGCGTTCCCGAAAGACCTCTCGACGCAGCAGCTCGGCTACAACAGAAATCTTCTCTCGCAGTACACCGAAGAGATCAAAAAGCTCGACAGCCATACCGGGGCGAAGATGAAGATGCCTTGGGAAATGAACTTCGAGACCGAGAACTATTCTTGGGACGATTTCCTCAAGATCACTTCCAAGATCGAAGAAGTCGCCGGCGACGGCATTTACGCGCTCGACGTTCCTTCCCTCGAAGTCATCGCGCACTCCTACGGTGTGGAATCGCTCATCGATTTCTCGACGGGCACCGTCGTCGATCCTCGTTCGGGGGCTCTGCATGACGCGATCGAAATGCAGACGAAATTCCTTTCGAGCGGCGCGAGCAACTACAAGAACGCGACGTACGCGGGCTTCTCGGGGCTCCACGTCTGCTTCTACGGCGAAGTCGGTTCGTGGCAGATCGGTGCGTACAACGAAGTGTTCAACAAAGACGCCAACGGCAATGTCGACAACTCCATCGAGGGTTGGGGCGTAATGCCTTGGCCGACCAAAGACGGCAGCACGGATTGGAACGGTCTCATCAAGTCGGCGGGCTACGTCGTCTCCAAGGATTGCGAAGGCGACAAGGGCGAGATCGCAAAGCGGATCGCGCTCTCCTTCATGGGTTCGGACGCGCAGGAAGAGCTCGTGAAACGCGGACTTTCCCTTCCTCTTCGTAAGAGCGTGCAGGAGGACTACCTCAAAGCCGAAAACGACACCAAGTACTTCCCCAAGACCCGTAAGTACTTCCTCGACGTTGTGAGCGGCGATAACGGGTTCTTCCCGACCGAATACAAGACGTTCGACGCGCTCTGGTACGATCCGCTTTCGACGGCGTTCGAAAAGATCTGGACGGTCCAGCCTACCGAAAAGGCGTCGGAAGTTGTTATGCAGCACTTCAAGGAGACGGATTGGGATACCGTTTACAGCCAGATGCAGGCGGCTTACACGAAGAGTGTGAACGATAATTCCGTAGCATAAACAATAGGGGGGAATAATGGAATCCGAAGCCTTAAAAGCGACGGAGACCGCTGAAGCGCGGGAAGCCGAGACTCTCGGCGTTCCCGCTGCTCCCGCGGCGCCCGTTCAAAAGAAAAAGGGCGGATTGAAGCGAGTCGAGAATATCGTCGGCTGGGTGTATATTTCACCCATGATCGTCGGCATTCTCGTATTCACGGCAGTGCCGCTCATTATGTCGTTCATGGCGATGTTCTACCAGTGGAACGGCGTTACTTCCCTGTTCGAATCCAAATTCGTGGGATTCGGACACTTTAAGGACATTTTCGGCGGGCTGTATTCGGCGATGTATTGGAACTCGCTCGTACATACGCTCGTCTTTGCCATTCAGTTGCCCGTGTGTTTGATCCTCGGCATCTTTTTGGCACTTGCGATGAACCGCCAGATGCGCGGCGTGCAGGCGTTCCGCGTCATCTACTATCTCCCGGGCGTTATGAGCGTCGTCGCCGTCACCATCGTGTGGCAGACGCTGTTCAAAGACGACGGCTACATCAACGGTATCATCGCGGCGGTGGGGATGAAACCCATCGGTTGGACTTCCTCGAAGCTCGGTATCGCGCTCGTCGTCAACCTTCTTCTCGTGTGGAAGGGCGTCGGCTACTCGACGTTGATGCTCATCGCGGGGCTTCAATCGGTCTCGACCGATCAGCTCGAAGCGGCGAGGATCGACGGTGCGAACGGATGGGTCATTCTCCTCAAGATCACCGTTCCCGCGCTGTATCCCATCATTTTCTACCTGTTCGTCACGGGGCTTATGGGAGCCTTGCAGATGTTCAACGAACCGTTCATCCTCCTCGGCGGATACGGGATCGACAACTTCGGCATGACGACGGTCGGATTCGTGTACAACTTCTCGGGTGCGCCGAGCAACCTCGGGCTCTCGTCTGTGGGCGCATGGATCCTCGCCCTCATCATCTTCATCGTTACGGCGATCCAGATGTATGTGGATAAGAAGAGGGAGGTGGACTGATATGAGCGAAGAGATCAAAACGAACGCTCCCGTCGAAGCCGCGGAAGCGGCGGCGGTACCCGCGGAAATGCAGGTCCCTCCCGCAAAAGAAAAGAGAGCGATCCCTACCAAACTCATTTGGGATATCGTAATAACGGTGCTTCTCGCGCTCGGCGCGGTCATCATGCTGTTCCCGTTCCTGTGGATGGTCCTCGCGACGATGAAACCTTGGACGGAACTGTACACCGATTCGCTCTTCCCGCATAAATGGGTGCTTACTTCCTATGCTGATATGTGGAAGGGTTGCAATCAGATGATGAAGGGCGGTATCATCCGCGGCTTCTTCAACAGCCTTTTGACGACCGTACCCGTCGTGCTTGTGCAGATCGTCGTCTCCGCGTTTGCGGCGTACGCGTTTGCGAAGCTCGAATTCAAGGGCAAGAACGTTATCTTCCTGCTCTTCCTTGCGACGATGATGATCCCCTTCTCGGTCATCATGTTGCCGCAGGCTTGGTTGTACGGACAGATGAAACTCACGCAAGGGCCCCTTGCCATCATCATTCCGAAGTTCTTCGGTTCGGTGGGAACGGTGTTCTTCCTGCGTCAGTTCTTTTACAGCATTCCCGATTCCATTTCCGAAGCGGCGCGGCTCGACGGCGCAAGCTACACCAAGACGTTCCTCTCGGTGCTTCTTCCCCTCGTAATGCCCGCTCTCGCGACGCAAGGCATCCTCTCCTTCATCGGAAACTGGAACGACTTCCTCGGCCCGTTGCTCTTTGTGCGGAGCCGCGATTGGTACACCCTTCCTCTTTTGATCAACCGTTTGAACAACAACGGCGGCAGCTATGAGCAAGTGCCCCGCGCTTTGGCGGCGTCGCTCATTTCGCTCGTTCCCATCATCGTTGTGTTCGCGGTGTTCCAGAAGAAGATCATCGGTTCCATCGTGTTCTCCGCCGTGAAGGGTTAATGGCGAGTAATGATAAGGAGGAATTTTATGAGTAAATCGATTGCGTGGAAGAGGGGGGTAGCGATCGGCACCTGCGGCGTGCTCTTTGCGGCGGCTGCGGCGGGCGGATTCGCTGCACTTCCTTCCCGCGCGGCGGGAAACGAAGCCACCGTCTATCTCACCCGTCCGTTGCAGGAATTCGACGGTTGGGGTCTCTCGCTCTCTTGGTGGGCGACGGAGATCGGCAATTGGACGAGGATCGGTTCCAGCGGCAGAGAGAAGCGCGAAGAGATCGTCGACGCTCTGTATGGCGAAAACGGGCTCAACCTCAACATCGCGCGGTATAATATCGGCGGCGGCGACGATCCCACCCATATTCATATGTCGGACGACCGCAACACCCCCGGTTGGAAGGGGGCTTCCAAGGCTCCCGAAGGCGATCCGAACATGTTCTATGCCGACGAGGAATACTTCTTCGGCGACGAATACGCCGATCCTTCCACTTGGACGGATTGGCAGGATACGCCCGATTACCGTCAGCTTTGGGTGCTCGACCGCATTCAACACGACGAAAAGTACAATCAGGACCTCAATACGGAGTTCTATTCCAACTCCCCGCCCTACTGGATGACGATTTCGGGATGCTCCTCGGGCGGTGTCGGAGAGGACCCCGTAAACCTCATCGACGACGATATCCACAACGAGCAGTTCGTGAAGTACTTCCTCGACGTGTACGAATATCTCGTATCGCAGGGCTTCCATTTCGACAATTTGCAGCCCTTCAACGAAGCGAACGGCAGTTGGGGATTCGAAGGCGATCAGGAAGGTTGCGTTATCCACGGTGCGCAGAAGGCGGAGATCCTTGCCATCCTCAAACGGGAGATGGAAGCCCGTGATATCGACGTTGCCTATAACGTCGGCGACGAGTGCGAGACGAACACGGCAACCGAACAGTATGGAGAGATCAAAGGGCACACCGCTCGCAACGGGATCAGCGGCGAAGAGATCGTAAGAGACGCGGGCCGCCTCACCTATCATATTTACGGCGGCGGCGCGAAGGATTCGCAGCTCATGTATCGCTACGGGCAGCAGAATAATCAGGAAGTGTACATGTCCGAGATCTGCTTTGACGGCAAGGAAGCAGGGGAATACGACCCCGAAAATCTCACCGCAGGTTTCCAATACACGACATCCATTATCAACGTTGTCAGGAATTCGGGCGCGAACGGATATGTGTTCTGGCAGGGCATGGAGGACATGGTCGGCCAGATGAAGAGCAACACCAACTACGGCCTCATCCAAGGCGTGTATCAAACGCAGGAAGAGGCGGAATCGCAGGGTGTCGATCTTGCCGCGATGGGCTACACC
>CANPWF010000086.1 GCA_947581885.1 uncultured Clostridia bacterium | reverse complement strand
CCCGGGATAGTTGAGCGGGCGGGGAAGATGTTCTTTTTCGATGGCGGAAAAGAGCGTTTCGCGGTCGAGCGCGGTATAGCCGAGGGGGGCGGAATCGTCCTGCGGGATGACGAGAACGTCGAGCACGCCCTTCTGCAAACGGGCGATCGGGAGAAGCGCGCTTAAATTCTTCTTCCTGCGGGAGAGATAATCGGATAAATTCTCTCCCATCGCGCTTTGAAGCTCTTTCATGCGGGAAGCATATTCTTCTTCCCCGATGAGCCCCCTTCTCCTCCGATGTTCGAGCTGCCCCGAAAGGAAGATCTCCTTTCCGCAGGTCGCATAATAATTCGGTTCCTCGTCGTCGCTCGAATAGCGCGGACAGCGCATCACGAGCGCGTAGGCGTAGATGTGAAGATTTTCATTCTCCCGTTTGAGCTTCTGTACGAATCCGACGCGGCGCAGGATCTCCTCTTCGTCGAGATGATGCAGGCGGGAAGGGACGATGCCCCCGTACAAGAGCTGATCGAAGGAGAGCACGAGCGCGTACGCTTCCTTGCAGGAACTTTCGAGGAATCTCTCGATTTCCCCATGATCGGAGGGGGTCTTTTTGCTGCCGAGCGCCGAGCGCGGCGGAACGACGAGAGTAAATTCCCCGTTGCCTTCGCTCATTCTCGCGGCAAAGGAGAAGTTGCAAGGTCTCTCATCGAGGGGCAAAAAGACGATCTTCTTCATCTCAATTCTCCGAAAGGGCGGCGGCGAACATCTCGGTGATGAACTTCGGGCGGGTGATGGCGGAACCGACGACGACGGCGTAAGGATCGATCCGACGTACCTTGCGCATCTCTCTGCAATCGGTGACTCCCCCTTCCGCGATCATCGCCGCACCGCTCCCCTTTAAGAGGCTTTTCACTTTCCGAAGGAAGGCAAAATCGGGGATGGAATATTTCTCCGTATCCGCCGTGTAGCCGCGGAGAGTCGTGGAGATATAATCGAAGCCGAGCTCGAGGGCGTAACGCACGTCGTCGAGGGTGGCGATGTCTGCCATGATCTCCGTCTCGGGGGAATTCCCGCGGATATAGGCGACGAGGTCGCGGAGCTTCTCTCCCCCATGGCGGGGGCGGGAGGTAGCGTCGAGGGCGATCACTTCACAGCCCGTAGCAAGCACTTCGCGCACGTCCTCCAAGGTAGGGGTGATGTACACCGCGCTATCTTCATACACCGTTTTGGTGAGCCCGATAACGGGGACGGAGACTTCCGAGCGGATCGAAGAGATCTCGCTTGCGAGTGCGCGGATGCCGACGGCGCCCCCTTCCACCGCCGCTTTGGCGAACAAGTGCATGATGTTGTACCCATACAGGGGCTCCCCTTGGACCGCCTGACAGGAGACGATCAAACCCCGAGCAAGTTTTTTCACCTTGTTACTCCACTTTGTGAACTTTTTGCGGAACACAACAAAAAACGATATTTTTTCTCTTTAACTGCATTATAGCATAAGAACCCCCCCCCGTCAATATTTTTTTCAAAAATTTTTTTAGAAAATAAAAATTATTTCATTTGATGAAAAAAAACAGGCGCGAAGTGAATTTTTCGCGCCTATCGGATAAATTCTTGTTTGGAATGATTAAACTTCTTTCAAAAGGAACGTTTTGATTTCAAAGGGCTTAAAGCGGGTGAAGAGCGCGTCACCCTTCGTTTCCTTGCGGAAGGACCGTTCGAGAAGATCGGTCTCCGTAAAGGAGTATGTTCGATTGAAACAAATTTTCACCGCCGTCGAAGCCCGTTCGCACTCGTAAACGCGGAGGACGATCCCGCCGTCTTCCCCCCACTTCACCGTTTCCACAACGATGTTGGGCGCGGAGACGGAGACGACGGGGCTCTCGGGCGAATACGCCGTAAGAAGGGGCGGGCGGTTGAACCGCTCGGCAGGGTGAACGACGCGTTCCGCCGAGAAACCGCCCTTATGGGGAAGGAGCGCGTAGGCAAATTCCCGTATGCCGATATCCCCTCTCGGGTCGGGATGGGTGCCGCTCTTGGAAAGCGTTAAGGACATCGTTCCCCCCTCCGCCGCAAAGCCGTACTTGCAATCGTTGAGGAGCGCGACCCCGAAGTTGTTCTCCGAAAGATCGGACCACTTGTGGTTGCACGTTTCGAATGCCGCCTGCTCCTGCGAGGTGGAGCGGTGGGTACTGCGTTCGAGATACCCGAATTGAATGGCACTCTTGACGTACGTCGAGAGAATTGTCGTGGGGAACAGGACGCGGAGCATTCCGTGCGGATCCCTCTGATCCAACCTGCACTCGAAGCGGATCTCGGGCGAGTAGGCGGAAAACACCGTATCGCAGAGGAGAATTGACTTCCCGTAGCGGTAATGTCCGCGCACGCGCACTTCCGCCCCTTTATCCGTAATCACCTCAACGGATTCGGGGGAAAGCTCCTCTTCCTTCAAGGGGTAATCCGCGTCGATATCCCAGTTATCCCATTTGTAGGGAACGCACTCCGAAATACGGAAAGTGTTCAAAGGCGCCGCCGCCACTTCCCTGCCGCCGACGGTGAGCGAGCATATCCGCCCCTCTTTGAGGCGGGCGACATAGAAGCGGGTGCGCACCGCGTCGCCGTCGAGGGAGATACTTTCCGATTGCACGGGTACCCCTTTTCCGAACGGCGGGAAGGAATAGAGCGCGCGGCGGCGAATTTTTCCGTCGAAATCCCGATATTCCCAACCCTCTTCGCCGAGGGCTTCCACCCCGTCGAGACGGGAAAACCCGAGGGTATTAAAGTACGACGTTTCCCCTTCCCCCTTCATAAGGGAAGAGAGAGCGAAGATCGCGCCGCCCGTTTCCCGAAGGGAGCGGTCGTTGACTTCGCCGATGCACGTCCCCGGGAGAATATCGTGGAATTGGTTGAGAAGAAGGGTATCGTAGCAAGCGTCCGTCTTTTCCTTCCAAGCGCGGTTGCCCGTTGCAACGGAGAGATATTCCGCGTCGTGAAGGAGCCCTTCGAGCAGGCGGTTGTTGCGTTTGAGCGCGTGGTGCACGGAGAGAGTGCCGCGGTGCAATTCGAGGTAGAGCTCCCCAAAGTAGCGAGGGAGTTCGTCGGCGGCAAGTTCGTGCATGAACGAGGAGACGGTGGTATGCTTTACGGTCGCGTAAGGGTAAACTTCTGCGGTGCGGCGAGCGACGCGCACCATCTCGTCGGAAGGTCCGCCGCCCCCATCGCCGTAGCCGTACGCGACGAGCGCGTGCCCCGTGAGGTGCTTTTCCTTGCGGGAATCCGTCCGCTTTTTCAAAAAGGCGGGGGAAGCGTCGCTCTGAATGGAATTGAAGTGCACGAGCACACGGCTCCCGTCGATCCCTTCCCATTCGAACGCGTCGTAGGGAAATTCGTTGGTGTCGTTCCAGCTCAATTTGGTGGTGAGGAAGTACTTCACCCCGCATCCCTGCATGATCTGCGGGAGAGATGCGGAGTAGCCGAAGGTATCGGGTAGCCAGAAGGTATCCGAATCGTAGCCGAATTCCTTCCAAAGGAAGCGTTTGCCCCGCACGAACTGCCTTACGAGGGCTTCGCTTCCCGTGAGGTTGCAATCGCATTCCACCCATGTGGAGCCGTTCGGTTCCAATCTCCCCTCTTTTACGAGCTTCTTCACCCGTTGGAAGAGGGCGGGACTATCGTGCTTCACCCAATCGAGGTAGAGCACGGTGGAGAAAAAGAAGGTGTAATCGGGGTATTTTTCGAGCAACGTGACCGCATTGGAGAGGGTGCGGACTGCCTTGCGGCGCGTTTCGTCTACCGTCCAAAGCCAAGCCGTATCGAGATGACTGTGACCGATAAGCCCGATCGAAGGGAGCTTCGGCGGGGAAGGAATAGAGCGGAAATACTCCTCGATGATACCGTGGGCAATGAAGAGCTCTTCTTCCGTAGGTTTGATTTGCGGGGCGAGCGGAAGAACGGAAAAGAGCTTCTCGTATACGCGGTACGCTCCAAGTTTTACCGCGTCCCCCTCTTCGGCGGAACGGTATAGCCCGTTGAGAACGTCGAGATCCTCGAAGAAAGTAAGCAAGGCGGGATCGAGTTTGACGAGGGAGATAGAGCGGAACACCCGCTTCCCTTCGAGACTGCGAAGGGAAAAGGTGTGCGTTGCGGCATAGGGCATCGTCCCCGCAATGGGATGAGAGGCATACCCCTGCACGCGGAGTTCGCTCTTCTCCTTCACGGTACCGAGCGGAACAAAGCGGTGCGGGCGGAATTCGGGTTCCCTGGCGTTCGCAACGACATCGGTCATTCCGACGGGAACGCCGTCCACAAAGACGAGATTTTCCACCGCGCCGTTGTCGCATTCGAGCCAAACGTTTTCGGCGGCGGGAAGGGTCGCAAAGAAATCGGTGCAGGTGAAGGGTTCCCCCCACTCCTTACCCGAAGAGACGGGTCCTTCCTTATCCCGCACGGCGAGCGGAATTCTCTCCTTCACGAGGAAGGGAGCGTATACGTCTTTGAGCCTTGCCACCTTTGCTACGGTGATCTGCAACTGTTTGGAATTGATCATAGTCCCCTCAGATCGCCTTTTCGGCGACGGCATCGGATGCCTTCAACCTGCGCTCCCTGCCCTTGGTGCCGAGCGTCTCGTATACGGCGTTGCAGAGAACGTCGATAACGTACGACTGCGCCACCGAAGCGGAGAGCGAGCCGCCGTCGTTCGCCGCCTCTTTCCTGCTCGAAAGCAAAAGGTAGTCGGCATAACGGGCGAGCGGCGATTTGTTGTAATTGGTGATGGCGAGAATGCTTGCCCCGCCGTTCTTGGCAAGTTCGGCAACGTGCAAAATGTCCTTCGTACTGCCCGAAACGCTGATGAGTACGAGGAAATCGTTCTCGCCGAAGTTCGCCGCCGCAATGGATTGGACGTGCGAATCGGAAGCGGCATCTACAATGATCCCCGCGCGGAGAAGCCGCATGCGCATTTCGAGCGCGGCGATCGAGGAAGCCCCCACCGCAAACGCGCAGACTCTATCGGCATCGAGGATCTTCTTCGCGATTTCGAGGCATTCGTTGTAATCGATCTGTTTGTACGTCTCCAAGATCGCGTCCGTCATATCGTAGGCGATACGGCGGGAAGGGCTCGCAACGGTTTCGGGTTCTCCCCCGAGCTCTTGGCTCAAATTGAGTTTGAAATCCTGAAAGCCCCTGTAATCGAGCTTGCGGCAAAACCTGAGAACGGTCGCCTCGGCAACGTCGAGCACCCCCGAGAGCTCGGTAATGGACATGTAGATGAGGCTGTTCTTATCGATCTGACGGATCCCGTCGATGATGCGAAGTTCCGTCTTTGTAGCAAGCGGACGGAGAGATTCCATCCTGTCGAATACTTTCCCTATCATTTTACCACCTCTTTTTTCTCATCATTCTTCGGGGGAAGTTTCTTTCATCCCCCGCTCGGGAGCCCAATACACCGCTCGCTCTTTTTCCGTGATGTCCTCCGCCCCCTTGGACGCGAGGTAGGCGGGGAGGCTCTGGTCTGCCGAGCGGTACTTGCAAGCCTTCATCGAACGGAGCAAATGAGTAAACTCCTTCCCCTCTCGAAGGGCAAGATACAGTTCGCATTCGAGTTCCATATAACGAAGTAGCTCTTCGATCTCTTCGGCAAGGCGGGGTTTGTTTTCCCGAATGTAAGCTACCGCCTTCTTTTGCAGGGAGAAGGATCGATCGAGCGCGGCATAATCGCCTTGAATCAACAGTTTCTCCCGCCCCGCATAGCGGCGCATCACCTTGGAGCGGTTGCATTTCGCAAAGATCGTCGCCTCTCGCCCCTCGCCGAGTTGCTCTTTTACGGCACGAAGGAAGGCGGCATTCGCATGGTAGTGTTCGGGATCCCAAGCGTATTCCGCCGCCGTGGAAATGGCGACCTTGCTCGCCTCGAACAGCTCGGAAGGGTTGCAAAGATACCCAACATGTGTTTGGGATAAAGCGGGGGTGCGGTTATCGACTTCCCCGAAATACACTCTCCTTTTTGGCTCGAAATCGTTGACGGGATAGTTATCCCACAACACGAGCTCGTGCCCGAACGCCTCTTTGGTGAGGATACAATCGCGGGAAGTGACGACCTCCGCGACGGTGTTGTACCCCGTCCAAAGCACCGAAACGGTGGGCGAGAGCGCGCTTTTTACGATATTTCGGTAGGGAGTTTCCCCCACTTGGAAGTAATCGGTCGGGCAAAACAGAAGAGGATGGGTGTGCGGGATGTTCTTCTCCGCAAAGTTCACGACTTCGCAGTGCGCCAAAGCGGGCGAGGAGAATTTTTTTACAGAAGCCTCGTTGAGCGAAGGATCGATGTCGTCGAAGAGGAGCGCGAAATCTTCCACGCCGATCGCACACATCAAGAGGAGTTTTTCCTTTAACGCTTGGAAGTCCTTCTCGTCCGAGTAGTCGAAATCAAGCCCCGGGGAGAGGCAATAGTAAAAACGAACCCCAACCTCTTTTGCATGAACCGCGAGTTGTTTCAGTTCTTCCAGCTCGTTTGCAGGATAAGGTTCCCGCCAAAGGGCACGGTGGAAAACGTCGTCCTTGGGGGCATAGAGGTAGGTGTTCATGCGGTGGGCGGAGAGAAAATCGAGAAGCTTGTGCCGCTGTTGCATGGAATAGGGCTTCCCGTAAAAGCCCTCTACCACCCCGCGAAGAGGGAGCGAAGGGAAATTTTCTGCCTCGCAGACGGGAACGGTGCCGTTTCGGATAAGGGCTTTAAGATCTTCCTTCGCGAAGGCAAGTCCCCTTTCGTCCGAAAAAGAGATGACCGCCCGCCCCATATGATCGACGGCAAGGCGAAACCCTTCCGCGGGGACGGAAGGATCGAATATTTCCCGCACGGACATCAAATCGGCGCGGTGGTTTCTCGTAAAGAACTCTTTCATAGGATGTGATTTTCGAAAATTTATTCGAGTATAGCACAACAAAAAGGAAAATGCAATCCTTTCGAGAAAAAATATTTTTTCAAAATAAGCGAAAATGAAAATTTGCTGATGGGAGAAATATGGGGTGACGTTATTTGCAAAAGTACGTAGGGGTGACACCCCCTCAGTCACGCCCCAAGGGCGGGGCGTGCCGGCTCCCCCTCGAGGGGG
>CANPWF010000085.1 GCA_947581885.1 uncultured Clostridia bacterium | reverse complement strand
GAGGGGGCAATTCTTCTGTACCGCTCGGAGGACCTCGTGCATTGGTCGTTCGTGAACTGCATCCGCAGGGATACCCGCACGACCCGCGGCATCTACGAATGCCCCGATTTCTTTGAACTCGGCGGCTACGACGTCATGCTTGCGAGCCCGCAGGGCTACCGCACCGAGGATTGGCGGTTCGAGAACGTGCAGTCCGCCATCTACGTGCTCGGGAAGTTCGACGAGGCGCGCGGCACGTTTGCGCAGAGCGTAGAGGATGAGATCGACGGCGGCTTTGATTTTTACGCCCCCCAGACCCTCAAAACGCGGGACGGCCGCATCGTGATGATCGCGTGGATGCAGATGTGGGAGCGGTGTTTCCCCACGGCAAAACACGGCTGGACGGGCTCCATGACCCTGCCGCGCGAACTCACCGTAAAGGACGGGAAACTTTTTCAGAGCCCCGTCCGCGAGATCGAGCGTTACCGCTGGAATCCTATCCACTTCGGCAACGTCGCGCTCGGCGCCCGCAACGAACTCAGCAAAGTCAACGGCACGAAGATCGAACTGTGCATCACGTTCGACCTCGGCACGGCGCAGAGGGTGGGCGTCAAACTGTATCAGAAAGGGGAGCACGACGCCCGCATCTATTACGACCGCGAAAAGGACAGGGTGATCTTCGACCGCTCCCGCATGGGCACGGAGATCACGCACGACGCGGAGGAGAAGGACGCCGCGGTGCGCAGTGTCAAGGTGAACATCGCAGACAATCGGCTGTCCATGCGCATCTTCCTCGACGTGACGAGTTGCGAAGTCTTTTTGAACGGCGGCGAGCGGACGATGACGGGCAACGTCTATTCGGACGGAGAGGGGATCGTATTCTTCGCCGAGGGCGGCCCCGCGAAACTCATCACCCTCGATAAGTACGACATCGTGGTATAGCGCATTCCGGAAAGCCGCGCTTTCCGCATTGCGCGCCGAAAAAGATCCGGGAGCATCGGCCCTCGGATCTTTTTTGCCACCGCATCGGCACTCTGTTTTCAACCGTTTATCCATTACGGCTGTTTCCGCTTGCGGAGAGATTCAAACTGCGCCGTATTTTGCCGCGGTCACAAAACCGTTATAGTTGAAAAAACATGGTTCCTCGGGGCGCTTTTACGCTTTATTTTTTCAAAATTGCACTGTAAATATCCGGCCGCATAATTTAGATGAAAAAACTTGTCCGCGCCTCTTGCATTTTTTTGTCGGATATGCTACAATTTACACGAAGATTTTGGATTTTTACGAATTTGGACGAGGTGGCGGATGGTTGTACTGGAACTTTCCCTCGGCGAACAAGAAGAGGAACTTCTGGAATTGCGGCAAAAGCGCAAATTTCTTCTACGTTGCGAGGAGAGCAGGTTGCATTCGTTGGTGGACGAGGCATTCAACGAGAGCGCGCTCAAAGCTTTGGCGCGGAAGTACAATCTTTGCGACGTGTGCGATTTTTCGGGTTTGAACATTTCCGCCGCGCGCGTACTCATTAACTGCATCATTTCCGTCCTCTATCGTTTTCCCTATCTGCGCAGCAAAACGTGTTTCCTCGGGTCCAAACGGGCGTATCTTTCGTTGCTTCACGCCATCGCCGCGGGGGACGAAGAGGCTCTGCGCTCGCTCGGCGTTCAGCACATCTGCAACCGGGAAACTGCCGGATCGGTGGGGAAGGGGACTCTTCGCATGTTGGAGAATATGCGGGAGAGCGAGGGAGCGAATACGCTTGCGGTCGCGGTTTACGCCTGCGGCATCGCGGACGGGATCGTGGTCGACGAAGCCGATTTCAGCACCGAACGGTTTTTGGCGGTGCGGCAGGAGCTTGCGGAGAACGAAAGGATCGGGCATTCTCCCAAAAAGTGCGATACGGTGTCGTCCGTCATCTACCATGAGATCGGGCACTTGCTCGATTATCTTTGCGACGTCAACGAATATCCCGCCCTTTCCGCCCGGTACCGCGCAACGGACAGGAGAACGATCGAGCGGGAACTTTCCGCCTATGCGGCGACCTCACCGGGTGAGTATATCGCGGAGGGGTTTGCGGAGTTCATGTCCAATCCCGATCCGCGGGAGACGGCGCGGTTTATCGCCGCTTCCATTGAAAAATGCTATTTGGCACGTTTTGCGTGATAAATAGATAGAAAGAAAATTTATTTTTAAGGAGAACAAAAGTTATGGACAACATGGAAAGAAAGAGCAGATGTATCGACATCGTGTTCTGTATCGACGGAACGGGCAGCATGGTGGACTGCATCAAGACCGTGAAAGACCATGCGCGCAACTTCTATTCGATGCTGGTCGAAAAAATGACGAGGCTCGGTAGCGATATCGACGAAACGCGCGTGAAGGTCATCGTATTCCGCGACTACAAAGAAGACGGCGACACCGCCATGCAGATCAGCGAGTTCTTTACCCTCGACCAGGATGCTCCCGAATACGAAAAGTTCCTTTTGGGCGTAACCGCGCACGGCGGCGGAGACCTTCCCGAAAACGGGCTCGAAGCGCTCTACTATGCGATGCAAAGCAAATTCGAGTGCGGTGACAACGATCGTCAGATCATCGTTCTGTTCACGGATACCGATGCGCTTCCGCTCGGCGCCCGCAAAGATGCCGAACTCTATCCCAAGGATATGGTCGACGAGACGGGGCTCGAAAGAATGTGGATCGGGAAAGATCAGGAACGGGGCGGCTATCTCAACCAGCTCACCAAGCGTCTCGTGATCTTTGCCCCCGCAGGGACCGTGTACGAACAGATCGCCAAAAAGTGGAACCTCACGTGGTACAAGCCCGTCGCGAGCGAGAGAGGGCTGGAAGACATTTCGTTCGACGATATCATCGACCTCATTGGGAAATCAGCGTCCGCAAAGAGCCGCCATTGACGCCAAAGGTCTCCCGCCGGAGGAAACAACAACATGAATTTTCACGGATTTGAAATCGAGAGCGAATATCTTTCGGGCGGCGCGATCATGTGGCACAGCGCGGGGCTGGGAGAATTCGCTGTCGGGAAAAAGAACGGGGTGCGTTGGTTCATCAAGCGCAACACCGAATACCGCTTTCCGACGAAAGAAGAGCAACCCGACAAAGAGATGCGGGACTATTACCTCGTGCCCGCACTGGAATATCAGAAGGAGCGCGAAACGATCAAACAGCTCATGGTCGACAAGGGCGGGCTTACCGCCGATAAAGACCATATCGTCACAGAAGTGGAGCACTTCATCGACGAATCGCGCCTTGTTATTGTCAGCCGCTTTGTCGAAAACCTCGCGCGCGATACCGACTTCACGGGAATGGGGGCGGCGCCGTTTGCCGCGTTCTGCCGTGACGTCGCCTTTTTGCTCGTGAAACTGCATGCTTGCGGCGTGATCCACGGGGATCTGAAAGTGGGGCAGGCAGACGATGTGATGGGAGGCAACGTGGTCGCCGCCGTCGAGGGCGGAAAACTGACCCCTTATCTCATCGACTTCGACCTCTCCTTCCCCGCGCCACCCGCCGCAAATCCCGCGGCGATCCCCTATTCGGATCACTATGAAAGCCCCGAGATCGTCCCGTATATCAAGGACGAAAAGGAGGAACAGCGCGAAGTCACCACGGCGACCGATATCTTTACCCTCGGTGTCGTCTACCACAAACTGTGGACGGGCGACTTTCCCGCCGTCGAAGGCGGCTCTTCCGTGGGGGAATGCGTCTATGCGGGCGGGGAAGTGACCATCAACCGCAAGTTCGATTTCAGGATTGGCGACCGTTGCGGCGCGACCTTCCTCTCGCTCATCAACTGGATGTTCGCGAAGGACCCCGCCGAGCGTCCCACGGCTGCGCAGGTCGCCGCCGTTCTGGGCGACGAGATCCCCGTGCCCGACCGCTTCCAAAAGGGGTCGGATGAGAAGCTCTTCACGGGGCTCTGGGATGCACACGTCCGCATCGCCGAACTGCTTCCCGAAGCGGAACTTCGCGCAAAGGGCGTCACGTCCTTCAAGCGCGTCAACGAGGGCGGATACGCCAAATATGCCGTCACCACGGGTGGCAGAGAGGCGTTCCTCACCCTCGACGAACTGGTCGCGGCGGGCTATGCAAGGCGCAAACCCGCGGAAGTTTCAGAGCCGTGGCCGGAACAAAATATCGAGTTCGTTTCACAGGAAGAGATCGCGGGGAAGGGGTACGTCGAGATCAAGCGGGTGGAGAACGGCGGACATCGCTATGCCATCACCACCGCCTCGGGCGTCATCTTCTCCCACGGGTATGAGTGGCTCCTCGGCGAGGGGCTTGCCCGCCGTAAGGCAGTCGCGCCGATCGAGGGCGATGAACCCTGGCCCGGAGACGGACGCTATGCGAGCGACGAAGAGCTTGCGCGCCGCGGCGTAAAGAAGATCCTGCGCATCAAGTACGGCGAAGAAAACCGTTACCGCGTGGAATATACCGACCGCGACCCGCTCGATTATGTGAAAGCGGGAACGATGAGGAAGCTGGGGTATATCGTATGACACCGGACAAATTTGTATTTCACATCAGCGACCCGAACAACGAGGACGTCGAGCCGGTCGCCTACCGCGATTGGCTCGCCGTTGCGGACGGTATGGGCGGCTCCGGTTGCATGAAGCACGAGGTGCGGGAGAAATTCCGCTACCGTCTTTCCCGGATCCTCGAATATGTGTTGCCCGAGTATATCTATGACAGAAGAGGGCAGCAGGAATCGGAATTTCGCGCTTTTGCCGGAGAGGATCCCCATACGTCTTACCTTGCGCGCATCTTCGCCCCGTGTATCCGCGATGCGGTGAATACCTCCGCGCGCTGGGCGTCGCGCATCGTCATGACGCGGTTCCTGTACTACATCTGCGAAAAAAATTTCGATCCCGGTATCCCCGGAGAGATCGACGCACTCCGCGACTTTCTCCAAAGGGGGCTGAAAAAGACGGCGGACACGCTCTCGCTCACCGTTTCGGATCCGAATATGTCCCTGCTCCCCACCACGTTCGCCGCGCTCCGCTATCGTCCGCTTTCGGAAGAGGAGTACGAAGTCTACGCGGTGTGGGCGGGGGATTCCCGTTGCTATCTGCTCAACGAAGAAGGACTTGCATGGCTCTCCGCCGATGACGAGAACGAATACAAGCAACTTACCAACTGCTTCGCCGCCGAGGGACGCACCGAACTGCATTGCCGCCGCTATGTGCTGAAAAAGCCCTTCCTGCTCTTCTGCGCAAGCGACGGATTTTTCGACGCATACGACAAATACGAACTTTCCGTGGAAGCGCGCCTTCTCAATGACATCTTTGAGGCGAAGGACTTCAACGGGTTGAGAGAACGCCTTGCCGAGCGATACAAGGGCAATGCCGCCGACGATACGAGCGTCGCGCTTGCCGGCGTCGGATTTTCGGAATACAGCGAACTTTGGACGATGCTCACCGGCCGCTGGAAAAGGGTGGAGGAGATCTACAAAATGCACTGCGAATACGCGCGCATTGCTTCGCTCATCAGCCGTCCGGAACAGCACGTTACGGGAACCGTGTGCGACCGTTTCGAGACAAGGTTCTCCCAAATCGTCAGGCGCATCGTCGCAGCGGGATTTGAGGGGCAGAACGACCCGCTCGTCACGCCGCATTGGCAGCAGCTCATTTCGGAGAGCGGGGCGCGCAAAGAGAAAGAACTCCGCGAACGGCTCGATGAGCGCAAGGCGGAACTTATGCGCATCGTTTGGGAAGAGATCGGAAAGAGCGGCTATGAAGCCTGTTTTGCAAGCGATCCCGATCTCAACGCCCCTTGGGGAAAGGCCCTCAAAGCGTTTTGCGAGGCGGACCATTCCAAAGCGAGAGCGCGCAAGGAGAGCGATCTTATTGACGAAAAAGTTGAGGCGCTCATCAGCGAACGGAGTTCCCTCCTCGCCCATATCCATGAAAAAATGGGCGAGACCTGCGGCGCATTTCAGGCCCTGTTGCCCGGAGATCCCGCGGCGGAACGGACAGAGGGGGAACTCAACGAACTTTTAAGTGAACATATACACCGCTATAAGCAGCTGAAATTCTGGGTGCAGTGCGAGTATCTTCTGCTCAAAAACGAAGGTTACGACGCGAAGGCGGTCAGCTCCGACGACAAGGAGATGTTGAAAAAGATCCGCGATTTTAATTCGCGCGAGCGGGAGATCAATAGGGAAAAAAGAGACGCAAAGGAAACCGGCGAAAAGTGGGAGAAAGAGTGCGCCGCCACACTTTTGAAGCTCAAACCGTACATCGGCGCGATGCTGGAAAGACGCAATACGGTCTTTTCTGCGGAATTCATCGAAAAAATGCGAATGGATGAAGCCATGAACGGCGTGATCGACCGCGAAGAGCTGCTTGCCGCCGTCACGGACGATCTGGTCGCAAGTTATGCAGACGACCCCGGGATCCTGCGCGAGACCCTCGACGCGTGGAAGCAGATCACCGACCAAACGACTTGTATCGACGATTTATTCGCCGCAGGCAAGTTGTACGACTTCCGCCTATATTACAAAAACAGAAACCTTGCCGCTTCCGAGGAGTTCTGCCGTTACACGGCGGATCTGAAACAAATCGAAAGCGAGTACGGGCGGATGCTCTCTTTGGGCGACGAAACGCAAGACGACGGGCGCAAAGCAGAGCCTGCGGAAGAGCAGGGGCTTGCGGAAATTCCGGAAGTCCAAATAGCGGAAACTTCCGAAAAGGATCACGAAGAAACGGAAGTTCCCGAAGAAGCCCCCGGGGACGTTGCGTCCGGAGAGGACGAAAAATGCGGCGAAGATCGTAATATCGGGGACGAATGAAAATTTATAAGCAAGGAGACAGATAAATGTTGAGAGATTTCAAATGCCCGGATTGCGGGACTGTGATGGGAGAGGGATCGACCTCCTGCGTGCGGTGCGGTTGCCCCATGTCGCAGATCATGGCGGGGATCAAGACGCGCATCAAGCTGCCCTATACCCGCTGGGCGGGGCACAATGACGTGAAGTCCGCCCCGCGCGACAAATACGGCAACCCCAACGGCACCGATTATGATTTGCTTCGCGACGGAAGCATGAGGGGATACCGCATCCTGCTTATCAACCTCTGCCCCTCGTGGGACACCTGCGGAAAGCGGGAGGCGTACAACAACCT
>CANPWF010000084.1 GCA_947581885.1 uncultured Clostridia bacterium | reverse complement strand
GCGATTTCATCGTCTACTCCATTCACGACGGGGGAGACGGTTTCAAGAGTTCGGGCATTGTACAGGTGAAAAATTCCGATCTTCCTTGGTACGACACCTCGCTCTCGAACGGCTATGTCGACCTTGTGTTCGAAGGGCATTCGCACCAAAAGTATATCTTGCAGGATGAGTACGGCGTGTACCACTTGCAGGCGGGCGGCGAAAACGGTTCGATCGGAAGCGTTGCGGTCGCTTTCCCGAAGGGCGGCGATCCCGTCGTCACGCCAAAGCTAGTGAGCCCTTCCGTCTATGCGGACGATTCCCTTGTCGACGATCCCATCGTCGAAACGCTCTTCCAAAAGTACTGCGGAGAGAACGACCCCTACACCGTCATCGGAACCAATTCTTCCAAATGGAGTTCTTCCGACCTGTGCGATAAAGTCGCCGAACTGTACTATACGAAGGGAGTTGAAACGTGGGGTTCGGAGTACAAGATCACGTTGGGCGGCGGCTTCTTGAAGGCGAGAAAACCGTACGACCTCGCGAAGGGGAACGTTACCTATGCGGATATCTACTCCATCCTTCCCTTCGATAACGCCATCGTCCTCGGCAAGATCCGCGGGGACTACTTAAAGACCAACTTCATCAAGAAGAAGGATAATTACCATACCTATAAAGGGCAGCTCTCGGAAAACGACATCGACGACAACGAGACCTATTACATCATCGTAGACAGCTACACTTCGACCTATCGTCCCAACCACATCACGGAGGTCGCCCGCCTCGACGGGAACATCTTCGCCCGCGACCTCATCGCGGCTTACATCAAAGACGGAAGAAGGGCGTAGCCTTTCGGGAGAACGCCATGCGCATGTACGACATCATCAAGAAGAAACGGGACGGGGGAGAGCTCTCCGAAGAGGAGATCGGCTTCTTTGTCCGCGGGGTGACGGACGGGAGCATTCCCGACTATCAGATCACCGCTCTTCTGATGGCGATCTATTATAGGGGGATGAACGTGCGCGAGACGTGCGATTTGACGTTCGCCGTCCGCGATTCGGGGGATCGGCTCGATTTCTCCTCGATCCACGGTATCCGCGCGGACAAGCACTCGACAGGCGGCGTGGGGGATAAAACCAGCCTCGTCGTCGCGCCCATCGTCTCTTCTCTCGGCGTAAAAGTCGCCAAGATGAGCGGAAGAGGGCTCGGGCACACGGGCGGAACGGTGGATAAACTCGAAGCCATCGAGGGTTTCCGCACCACCCTCTCCGAACGGGAATTCATCGATCAGGTCAACAAGATCGGCATGGCGATCGTCGGGCAGTCCAAGGAGTTCGCTCCCGCCGATAAAAAGCTGTATGCTCTGCGCGACGTTACCGCCACGGTGGACAGCATGCCCCTCATCGCTTCAAGCATCATGGGGAAGAAGTTGGCGGCGGACGACGACTGTATCGTCCTCGACGTAAAGACGGGGAGCGGTTCCTTCATGAAGAGCGTGGAGCGGAGCCGCGAGCTCGCCCGCCTCATGGTGGAGATCGGCAAGAGCGCGGGCAAGAAGATGGTCGCCCTTATCACCGATATGGACCGCCCGCTCGGCAACGCCATCGGCAACGCCACCGAAGTCGCCGAGGCGGTGGAAACGCTCAAAGGAAGGGGACCTTCCGACCTTACCGAAGTCTGTATCACCCTTGCCGCCTACATGCTTTCCCTCGCGGGGAAGGGCAGTGTGGAAGAGTGCAAAGCCCTCGCAAAGAAGGCGATCGAGGACGGTTCCGCCCTCGAAAAGCTCAAAGAATGCGTAAGGGCGCAGGGCGGGGACGTTTCCGTTATCGAAGATCCTTCCAAGTTCAAGAGGGCGAAATTCTCCCGCGAGGTGAAGAGCCCCGCGGCGGGATATATCGGTAGGGTGGATACCGAAGCGTACGGGCTTGCGAGCCTCGCGCTCGGCGCGGGACGCAACACCGCCGAGGACAGTATCGACTATTCCGCGGGCATTCTGCTGAAGAAAAAGACGGGCGACAAGGTCGAAAGGGAAGAGACGATCGCCGTTCTCTTCGCCAACGACGAGAAGCTGTTTACAGGAGCGGAAGAAAAACTTCTCCTTGCAACCACCATCCAAACCTCACCTCCCGCCCCCGAACCTCTTATCTATGATGTTATAGAATAGCCGCTCACGGCATATTTGTGTGAATCCCGCATCCATGTTTCGACTTCGCTCAACATGACGCGGTGGGGCGCACGTCATCCTGCCCGAACGTAGGGCGCACGTCATCCTGAGCAACGTCGAAGGACGGACGTGCGCAACACGAACGGACGTACACGTTCACGGCATGCAATAAAATCACGTCATGTCGAGCCGTTGCCGCCCTTGGCAACGAGTCGAGACATCGCCGCAGCCTTACGATCCCTGCACTCCCTCGGCCGCGGATCCGTAATCACCAAACCACGATGGCAAAACTCTATTTCAAATTCGGTGCAATGGGCTGTTCCAAGACGGCGCAGGCACTCATCACCAAGTTCAACTACGAGGAGCGGAACATGAAGGTGCTCCTCTTGAAGCCCGCGATCGACACGCGCGACGGCGCGACCGTCGTCAAATCCCGCATCGGGCTTCAACAGGACGCGATCGCCGTCGGACAGGACGAAAGCCTCTTCAAGCTCTACGAGGAAGTCTATCCCGACCGCAACGTCATCATCGTGGACGAATGCCAATTCCTCACCCCCGAGCAGGTGGATGAACTTTCGGATATCGTCATCCAAAAGAATATCCCCGTGCTCTGCTTCGGGCTCGCGACCGACTTCACAACCCATCTCTTTGCGGGAAGCAGAAGGCTGTTCGAGATCGCCGAATCCATTTCCGAAATCAAATCCGTCTGCACGTGCGGTGCGAAGGCGACGGTGAACGCCCGTCTCGACGACAACGGCAACGTCGTCACCGAGGGCTCGCAGGTCGTGCTCGGCGGCAACGATCGCTACGTTGCCATGTGCAGAAGGTGTTGGCTCAAAAGAATCAAAGAACAAAAGGAGAGAGGTATATCATGAAGAAGTTTTCCGCTGTTTTCGTGTCCGCAGCCGTCCTGTCGGCAGCACTCATTGGAACGCTTATCTGCGCCCCTTCCGCAGCCCCCGCAGAGGCGGATGTAGGGAACTACTATTCCTCGATCACCGCAACGAGCGGCACCGAACTTTTGGGTCAACTCCACGATTTGATCGTCAGAACACATACCAAATATACATCATACGACGAGTGCAGAGACTATGCAGAGACTACCGACCCCGCACTGAATGGGGAAAACGGCGTTCTTGAATTCTATACGCACGAGACCATGACATCATTCAGCGGCACCAAAGGCACGTGGAACAGAGAGCACGTTTGGCCCCAGAGTCTATCCAACGACCTTTGGGGGAAGAGCGGCGCAGGTAGCGATATGCACCATATCCGTCCTTCGGAGGGGCAGTTAAACAACTCGCGCGGAAATTTGAAATACGGAAATGTCACGAACGGTACCCCTCAATATTCCAAGACGACAAGCGGGGCGAACTCCGAACTCGGCGGTTATTCCAATAGCAGTACATTCATGCCGCTTGACAATGTCAAAGGGGACGCGGCGCGAATCGTCATGTATGTATATACGCATTATAACATAGGCACAAACGTAGGCGGTACGCTCAACAGTCAAGGAAGCGGAACGCTTCCCATTACGAATGTCATTTCGGCGAGCTCGGAAACCGCAGCTTTTGAACTTCTTCTCGAATGGAATGAGCTCGACCCCGTCGACGAGATCGAGCGCAACCGCAACGAGGCTGTTTATCAAATTCAAGGCAACCGCAATCCCTTCATCGACAACGAAAGCTATGCCAACGCGATTTGGGGCGACGGCACCGCAGTGGGCGGCGGCACGGGCACGGGCTCGGGCTCTGGATCGGGCTCGGGAACAGGCACAACGACCGAAACTCCCTCTTTCCATCCTCTCACCGAGCCGCAGGAAGGCAGCTATATCATGATGATGCCCAATGGGGGGGACAACTACGCAACGGCGAATTTGTCGAGTGACACTTATTACATCGATTCTACAACAAACGTCGCGAATGCTGCGCAATACGATTTGATCGAAGATACGGCGAACGACGGTTGGATCATCAAACAAGGGTCAAGATTCCTTGAAATTAAGATAAACAATACGCACGCAAACCCCGTGTTCAACAACTCGCAAACTGCGGGCAAATGCTGGAAATGGGATAGCGAGCATAGCATCTTCTATTGGGAAGCCAATTCCGATCAATATTTCCTCGGCACTCGCTCGGATAGGAACTATACGACGATCGGCGGCTGCGCTTGGCAGTATGTCGATCAAAATCATCTTGCCCAACTCGGCACCTACGGCACCTCTACGGGTGGCGGCACGCAAGGTGGCAGTACGACGGGCGGCGGCACGCAGGGCGGCGGAACTTCGACCCCGACGAGCGGCTTCAACCGTCTCACCCAACCGCAAGAGGGCACCTACCTTCTCGGTATGTACGTGAATGGGACGTATCAGTATGCGACAATGAATTTTGTCAAGACATACTATATTGAGACGGTGACGGATTACTCCGAAGCTGCGCAGTTCGTCATCACCAAGGACGGCGATCAATATGTTATCAAGGCGGGGACGAAGTATCTTGAAGTTGCCGTCGAAACCGGTTCGGACGGGAATACGCACATCAACGTAAAATATAACGATTCCCGCACGGCGGGCAAGGGCTGGACTTGGGACAGCGAGCGCGGCATCTTCACTTGGGTGGAAGATTCGGGCACCTATTGGATCGGGAATTACGGCACGTATACCGATTCCATTTCGGCAGCGGACGTAACGAAGCTCGATTCTTCGAGTTACATCGCCTACTTCGGCACCTACGGCACCTCGGGCGGAACTTCTACGGGCGGCGGCACGCAGAGCGGCGGCACGACGGGCGGAAACGCGGGCGAGAGTTCTGCGCCGAACGATCAGGGCTCCGCGGGGAACAACGCGCAGGGCAATGCCGACAGCTCGCAAAACAAAGAGGAGACCCCCAAGAAGAAGGGCGGTTGCACGAGCGCGATCGCCGCAGTAGGCGGGTTCGCCATGATCGCCTGTGTAGCAGGTGTTGGTCTCTTTCTTCGCCGCAAACACTAAATCTTGTGTTTCCTTCGCCCCGCCTTGTTTTCTTCAAAATATCGAAGCGCGAAGGGGGCAAAGCGGGGCTCGGCGGTCGGGAGAGAAAAAAAGATTTGATCCGAGAAGGTTTTTTATCAAAAAAATACCCGAATTAGGATTGACATCTTTGTTACGAAATGATATAATTCAAAACAGAAGGTTGGATCCACACTGCATCGAAAGGTCTTTGTGCCTTTCGCCCGAAAAACGGTTTTCCGAAAGTTCGTAGGAAGAGAGGAAGATATGCTCGGTTTATTGGCTCTGAATCCACTCAACTCAACAGACATCATCTTTTTCATCGTGCTCGCGGCGATCGTTGTCGTCTGCGTTGCAGTGTATTTCCTGATCCCCGTTTTCAACAAGAAGCAATACAAAGAACAACGCGACAATCTCAAAAAGCGAGAAGTCGCTTTCAAGTCCAATATTCAGCGCGTCAGCGGAACCAATGCGGCGAGCGATCCCTCCGAGTCCTCGAACGAGGAAGCGGGGGCTGTGATGGACGAGGTGCCCGAAGATCCCTCAAAGAATGAAGAAAAGTAGGATTTTCGCCGCCGTCGTCTATTTTATTTTTACATTCGGCATCGGTGTGGTGTTCGCCTTGACCTTGCCCGGGTACTTTGCGACGTTCACCGTCCCCGCGCAGGTGATCGAGGACGCATTGAGCGGCAACGACTTTTTAACGGGCATCGTGCTCGCAGAGCCCGTCGGATTTTACAGAAAGCCCGTTTTGGACTGTAAATTCGAGGGCGGCGGCGGGGTCATCCTGTTTGAGACCGTCTTTGAAGAGTACGATAAGGAGACGGCGGAAGATCCCGAAACGGCTTCTTCTTCCCGCCACGGCATGCTTTACAAGGCTCTCGAAGGGTATGTGTACGGCGTTGAAGGCAAGTACGACGTATTTTCCAAGGGCGGCAACGCGACCTCTCTCCATGTGACGACGGCGGAGGGCGAAGAGAAAGTTCTGCCTCTGCTCGATTACGATGCCGACGGCGACGGGATCAAAGACGGTATCTCGACGTTCACCCAAAACGGTTTCATCGTCCTCGAACTGCGGGAAAGCGATCTTCCTTCCGTGAAGAAGCTCGACTTCTTCGATAGGACGGGCGCCAAGGTTTTCACGGCGGAAGCGGACGAACCCCTCGATTTCCAAAGCAAATTCTTCGATACATTCGGCAACATCGAGGAATACAACGAGTGGGTCGCCGCGGGGCTTGCTTCCTCGAATGAAGAGGAAAAAGCCAAGTTCAACGCGAAGCGGAACGAATACGTCGAGTCCGTCATCGAAAAGCTCGAAGAGGATCCCGACTGCGCCGTCACATCCCATTCGGCGGAATACGAGGCGGCGGTAAAAGCCGTCAACAAACGCGCCAACAAAAAGGCGATCCCGTTCGTCATCATCTACTTCGTCGCCATCTACATCATCGCAGACTTCCTCTTGGGATCGCATTACATCATCAAGTTCTTCAAATGGTTCCTCTTCAAAGTGTGCAAGATCCCGCACAAGGAGAAGAAACCGCGCGACGAGGACGTATTCGGTCACGATTATTTCAGTACGGTCACCTTGGAGCTCGATCTTTCCGAAGTGCCCGAGTTCAACGGAAGCGTCGAGATCAAGTACACGCGGGGCGGGGAAGAGTTCATCTTCACTCTGCTCAAAGAGAACGGCTATTCTTCCACACTCAGAATGAAGGCGGGGGTGTACGTCAACCCCTTCATCGATATCGACAGAACGTACGGTCCCGTGGACCTTCCCGATAACCTCGAAGTCGAAGGCTATCAAATGAACAAGACGATAAAAATAGTAAAGCGTGAGGTTTGATGCTTATGAGGATATCCATTCAGCACCTGACAAAGATCTTCCCCAGCCGCACCAAGGGGGGCACGGAGGTCCATGCCGTAGAGGATATGAACATCGAGATCCCCTCCGGCGAGCTCGTCGGCTTGCTCGGTCCCTCGGGCTGCGGCAAATCGACCACGCTGTTAATGTTGAG
>CANPWF010000083.1 GCA_947581885.1 uncultured Clostridia bacterium | reverse complement strand
GTGTTCCAACCCCTTTTGTCCCTTCGGGACACTTCCCCCAAAGGGGGAAGCAAGAGAAGCCCCCCTCACGCACGCAGGGATTTTTTGCGATAGATGACGATCCGTTGCCCTTCCTGCACGGGGAATTCGAGGTCGGGGTTGCTCGCCTGCACCTCTTCGGGGGATTTTTTGAGCCGTTTGGAGAGTTCCCAAAGCCCGTCGCCCGCGCGGGGGACGAACACGCTCACCGCACTGTCGTTTTCCTCGCACTTCTCCCCTTCCGTCACCGAAGAGACGAGCCGCACGGTGTATTTCTTTTTCTCGCGGAGGGTGAAGCGCAGCGTCGCTTCCGCCTCAACGTCGCCGTCCTGCTTGCGGCGGGCGGACATCCCGCAAACGAGCGCGTCGATCTCGCCCGTATGCGTTTCGACGGGAACGGAGAAGGGCAACGAGATCTCCACCCCGCGGTGCGAACCGTCCGCGCCCTTCAAAAGGAGCGTCGCCATCACGACCCCTTCCGCCCGCGTGCCGCCGTCCGAGGAGACGAGGTTCGCTTCCGCCCGTTGCAGGGCGATCGCCTCGAACACGTCGGTCGCCTCGACGGGGGAAGAGAGCGCGGCTTTTCCCGCAATCCGTTCGGTGAGATGCACCGTCTCGCCCGCGCCGAAGAATTCCCCCGTATATTCCGAAAGAGAAATTTCATACTCGCGGGAGAAAGCGTCCGTCACTGCGTCGACGGCGACCTCTTCATACACGCACCCCTCGGCGGAAAGGGTGAATTCCGCCGTCACGCGGCACCTGCCGTGCTCCTCGTCCGAATCCGCTTTGAGATTCGCCGAAATGACCCCCACCTTCACTTCCGCACCGCTTCCCGCCGCCGCGCTCTCGCAGGGGATCTCGACGCGGAAGGGCACCAGCCGCTCGACGGAGACGAGATCTTCCCCTTTCAAGGCGAGAAGGCACAAGTTGATCTCCCCCTCCGCGCGGACGGTCCCCGTCTCGCAGACGACGTCCGTCACATTCACGGTCTCGACATGTTGCAGAATATCGGTGAAGGGTTCGGTCTCGAACTCGTCGTCCGCCTCCGAAGCCCCGCCGCATAGGTGGGCGGAAAGCACCGTCGCGGGTTCCCGCTTCATCACAAGATCTCCCCCCGTAAGATAGGGGAAGGAGATATCGCCGTACAGCCCGATCTCCGCGCCGAGCAGGGCGGAGACGTACACGCTCGCCCCTTCCCTTCGCACCGAGACGTTCTCCACCGAAATCGCGGCGCGGGCGGTGAGGGCGGGGAAGATCTCTTCATCCTTGCAGGCCGCCGAGAATTCCACCCCCTTTTCGGCGCGGCAGACGTGCTTCTCCCCGTCCTCATAGACGAGGAAAAAATGCGCCTTGCCGAAGTAGCGCACCTCGCCGTTACCCGCTTCTGCTCCCGTGAGACAGGCGGTGCAGTGCACGGTGAGCACCGTATCCGCCTCTTGCGGGAAGCGGCATTCCACCGCCGTTTGGGCGTTGAGCGTCTTGATCTTTCCGTAGCCGCGGAAGGTCTCCGCTTGCGTGTTGATCCCCATAATTCACCTCTTTGAAGTTGTTCCCTTCAATGTATGCAAAAAGAATGGGGGTTATGCGGAAGGGAACGAGGGGGCGGAGTATATTTTTGGGGGGAAACGTCTATCCTTGTCGTATGATCAAACCGAAAAACGACATCGCCGCCGTCAAGCGCACGATCGCGGACCTGCTCTCCAAGAAAGTGGATGTGACCGTCAATCTCGGACGGAACAAAGTGCTCGAATATTGCGGCGAACTCTCGGGCGTGTACCCCGCCCTCTTCACCGTGCGCCCCAGCGACGAGGGCTTTTTGGGGAAAACTTCCTATTCCTATGCGGAAGTCCTTTGCGGCAACGTCCGCATCCGCCCGAAAAGCGACGCATGATATATGGATAATGTATCATTCCGTCTCCCCTCTCATTGAGAAGGGAACGGTGCGCTTCGTTTTCTCCTCGGCTCCCCCTTTCGGGTAGTCGCGCCGCGCCTCGCCTCTCCTTCTCTCGGCTCCCCCTCGAGGGGGAGCTGTCACGGCTGACCTTGCCGTGACTGAGGGGGTGTGAGTGTACGCAACCCCCGACGGGCGCACCACCCCCCACCTCATTTCGAGCGTAGTCGAGAAATCTCGCACAGTTGCCAACACACATGTCCGTATGGAGTTGGGCGAGATCCTTCACTGCGTCCAGGATGAGGTGCGGGGCGCGTACTCCGTTCTCCCCCCTCTCGGCTCCCCCGCTGTGCCGTCACACGCCCCTTCCTCTCCCCCTCTTGGCTCCCCCAAAGGGGGCAGCGAGAAGGGCACCTCTTCCCCCCCAAAAAAAGTGGTGCAAAAGGCGGGGGTTTTCGCAAAAAATTTCCAAAAAATTGTAATTTTCTTCATTCAAACAATTGACAATTACCCCCCCCCGTATGGTATAATATTTGCACTATTTGGCAAAAGCCGAAAAAAAGGAGAAAGAGAACATGAAAAAAACGGCACTTTTGATGGCGTCCGCGATGTCGTTGACTCTCATCGTTCCCCTTGCCGCATGCGGCGGAAGCGGGAAATTCGATCTGAATAACTACATCAATCCCACCGCCACCACGCATTATGAGGGGGAATGGACATCTGCAGCCAAAGTCGACGAGAAATATACCGGCTTCGCGACGCTGGACGAATATGACACCACTCCCTACCCCGTCGTAATCGCAACGATCGATACGGAAGATGAGAACGACAAGGTCTTGTACAATTTTGAGACGAAACAGGAAGTCAGTGCTCAGTTTTCTGAGTCGGAACCCTACTTCAGCTATTGCGTACTTCTGACCAAGACGGATTCCGAAGGAAACGATACGTACGACCTGCACACATATTGGGGCGACACTGTCGAAACGGGAATCAATGCTGCCAATAAGCCAGAGGAAAATTACTATAACGATGAAACGAAAGTTCTTATCGATGGTCAATGGCATGCCGTCAGAGATTTAACCTACAAGGAAAAGGTTGCAGAGGGCTCCGAGGCTACTCCCGAAACCAAGCATATCTATTTCTCTCTCGATCCGGCTTCCCTCTCCGATGAAAAGCCCACGCTCGTGAAGTACACCGAGGATCAGGTCTACGCCGCTGTCAAGTCCGTCCCCACCGCCGGGCAGACACTCGACACGGTAGCAGCTACAAGATCCCCTTTTGACGATACCGATACGATGCCCAATAAGAAGCTCACGGACTATGAATACGCTTCTTACAAAAATGCTGTCGGCGGAACGACGTTTGTGTTCTTCAAGGACGGCAAGCAGCAGAAGAATGAGCTTGTGCTCCCCTCCAATGCTAAACTCATCAGCGGATACGAAACCACCCTCATGCCGATTGGGACCTCTGTAATCTACTCCGTCACGACGGATGTCGATCCCTATGCGACCAAGGGCTACAATGTGATCACGGATATCGGATATAGCGCGACCAAATCCTTTGTGGAGTACTTCCGTTACAACATCAAGAACGGCAAAACCTCTAAGATCAATGCCGATTTCTATCTTAAAGCGTCGACCCTGTCTCCCCTCTTTAATTATAAAGATGAATGTGTAGATGTCGCGTCCGTACAGGTCGTGCCTTTCGAGAAAGGCGTTGCACACGTCGGTGGGAGCAATGAGGTGACCCGTTCCGTTTTCCTTAACGAGAGTGGGAAAGTCGTTTGCGAGGTTAGCGGATTACCGAGCCTTAACCTCTCCTTGGGGTCCTTCACGAAATTGACCGACAAACGTTTCCTTGTCAAAGACAACGCAGGGAAAAACACTTATATTGTCGACAATAAGGTCAATGTTGTTGCGAGCCTGCCCGGTACCGTTGAGGAAAAACAGATTTCTTATTCCGCTCAAAGGATCATGGCCGGAGAAGACGTTTACCGCATGGTCGATTTCGACGGCAAGGTCATTTCCGATAATTTGTACGGATTTGTCGGATTCTTCAACGGAAACGCTCTCGTAGATGATATTGAGGTTTCCGCGAGAAAGCCTGAATCGATCGACGAAGAATACGCCGACGGATACATTGTCGCTGCTGACGGCACTTATAGGAAACTCAACGACGTATTCACCGCGGCTACCGAAGAAAAACCCGCACATGAGAATGTAAATGCCGGTTTGTGTGTGGTCGACACGGCGTTGTACAACTTCGTAGGTACAAAGCTCGCCGACGTAACCGCGAGCGTGGCTCCCGTCGCTACCTTCACCTATCACAACTGCGCCGTTGTGACGGTTGGCACCGAGAACTTCGTCGTGACGAGATAAGTTCCCGAACGCGCTTTGCGGCTGTGCCTCCGCCCCACCCGGCAGGAAGGCACGCTGCGATAACCAAAAACAAAACAGTGCAACGAACTTCGTTGCACTGTTTTTTCGTTGCGCGGAAAGAGCCGTGCGCCCCGCACCTCATCCTGCCCGACCGTAGGGCGCACGAGCCGCAAGGCGAAGTAACGCAGTGAAGGATCTCGCCCAACTCCATACCTACATGTATGTTGGCAACTGTGAGAGATTTCTCGACTGCGCTCGAAATGAGGTGAGAGCGGGGGAGCCGAGAAAGAGAGAGCGGAGGGTGCGAAAATGTGCCCCCTTTGAATAATAATGATATGGGGGCGGGTCAAAAAACCCGCCCCCATGTATACATTTTTGTTTATTCTTTGTTCGTAATCGTGTTGCGCACGTCTGTATGTTTGACACCCCCTCAGTCCCCTTCGGGGACAGCTCCCCCAGCGGGGGAGCCAAGATGGAAGGCGTGTGTGTCCGTACGTGTTGCCCTATTCTTCGTCCTTGTTTTCTTCCGCATCGCCCGTATCGGGTTCTTCCGATTCCTCGACGGGGGTATCGGGTTCGTCGGGTTCTTCCAATTCCTCGACGGGAACGTCGGCGGCGGTCTCTTCGGGGATCTCGGTTTCGGCGGTGTCGTCCCGTTCGGTGACGGCAACGGTCGCCACAGCCCCTTCGCGCACGTTCATGAGCCGCACGCCGCGGGTGTTGCGCCCGATCCGCGAGATATCCGAGAGGTGCATTCTGATGATGATCCCCGCATTGGTGACGAGCATCACGTCATCGTCATCGGAGACGAGCTTCATATTGACGAGAAGCCCCGTCTTTTCGTTGAACACGCCCGCTTTGATGCCCTTTCCGCCGCGGGATTGCAGTCTGTAATCGGCGGGGTCGGTACGTTTGCCGTAGCCGAGTTCGGAGACGGTGAGCATATCGTACCCCTCTTTCAAGACGAGCATATCGGTGACGACGTCCCCCTTTTCGAGGGAGATCGCCCGCACCCCCATGGTGCCCCTTCCCATCGGGCGGACGTTGCTCTCCTTGAAACGGATGCACTTGCCGAAGCGGGTCGCGACGACGATCTCGTTTTCGCCCGTTGCGAACTGCACGGAGATGAGCTCGTCGCCGTCCACGATCTTGATGGCGATCTTTCCGCTCTTCAAGATATGGTCGAATTCGCTTGTCGCCGTCTTTTTGATGAGCCCGTTCTTGGTCGCCATGACGAGATATCCCGTCCCGTTTTCGAGCACGGGAAGGATGGCGGCGATCTTCTCCCCTGCGGAGAGCTGCATCAAATTGACGATCGCCCTGCCCCTTGCCTGACGGTTGGCTTCGGGGATCATGTAGCCCTTCATCGAATACACCTTCCCGAAGTTGGAGAAGAACAGAATGTTCTTATGGGTGGAGCAGACGAACATCTGCTCGACGAAATCGTCCTCTTTGGGGCGGTGAGCGGTGATCCCCACGCCGCCGCGGTTCTGGGCGCGGTATTCGGTGACGGGAATTCGCTTGACGTACCCGCCGTGCGTCATCGAGATCACAACGTCCTCTTCGTCGATAAGATCCTCGTCCTCGATGTCGCCGAAGTCGACGGAGATCTCCGTTTTTCTCTCGGAAGGATATTTCTCTTTGATGGCGAGAAGGTCGGCGCGGATGATGGCGAGCACGCGGCTCTCGTTCGCGAGGATATCTTTCAAGTCCGCAATGGTGGCGCGGAGGGATTCAAGTTCCTCTTTGAGCTTTTCCACTTCGAGGGAAGTGAGCCGTTGCAACCGCATTTCGAGGATGGCGTTCGCCTGTTTTTCGGAGAGTTCGAAGCTGCCGACGAGTTTCGCGCAAGCGTCGTTCTTATCCGACGATTCCTTGATGATGCGGATGACTTCGTCGATATTGGCGAGCGCGAGGACGAGCCCCGCGACGATGTGCGCACGCTCTTCGGTCTTGTTGAGGTCGAATCTCGTGCGGCGGGTGATCACGTCCTTCTGATGATCGAGATAGTAGGCGAGAATGTCGCGCACGGTGAGATATCTCGGCTCGGTGCCGTTCTCGACGAGGGCGAGGAGGATGATGCCGTCCGATACCTGCAAATTGGTGTGCTTGTAAAGGGTGTTGAGGACGACCTGCGCGTTCGCGTCCTTCTTGCATTCGATGACGATGCGAAGCCCCTCCCTGCCGCTCTCGTCGCGCACGTCGGCAATGCCTTCGACGCGTTTATCCTTCACCATATCGGCGATCTGCACGACAAGTTGGGCTTTATTGACCTGATAGGGGATCTCCGTAACGACGATGCGCGAACGGACATTCGCCCCCGTGCCGTGCTCTTCGATCTCGCATTTGGAGCGGATGACGATGTTCCCCTGCCCCGTTCTGTATGCCTTGCGGATGCCGCTTCTCCCCATGATGATGCCGCCCGTCGGGAAATCGGGTGCGGGAATATAGTCCATGAGTTCTTCGACGGTGATATCGGGGTTGTCGATCATGGCGACGGTGCCGTCGATGACTTCGGCGAGATTATGGGGCGGGATGTTCGTCGCCATACCGACGGCGATCCCGTCCGACCCGTTCACCAAAAGATTGGGGAACCGCGCGGGGAGCACGGCGGGTTCCATTTCGATCCCGTCGAAATTCGGGAAGAAATCCACCGTCTCCTTATCGAGGTCGCGGAGCATTTCGGCGGCAAGTTTGGTGAGGCGGGCTTCCGTATAACGCATCGCGGCGGGCGGATCGCCGTCTACCGAGCCGAAGTTGCCGTGCCCGTCGACGAGGGGGAAATTGATGGAGAAATCCTGCGCGAGGCGGACGAGAGCGTCGTACACGGACGCGTCGCCGTGCGGGTGGAATTTACCCATGACATCACCGACGATACGA
>CANPWF010000082.1 GCA_947581885.1 uncultured Clostridia bacterium | reverse complement strand
TCAAATTCTTCCATAAAGCAAAATAGCCCGAACGTTCTTTTTACGAAAAAGAAGTTCAAGCTATTAAGACTTGGTGCGGGTGACAGGACTTGAACCTGCACGGTTTCCCAACGGATCCTAAATCCGTCGCGTCTGCCGATTTCGCCACACCCGCATAGCCTCATTATACGATAAACTTTTCGAAAAATCAATTTCGTTTGGGCGATTTATCAATTCTTCTTGAAAAAATTCCCCGCCTTTGGTATAATGGAGAAAACGGAGGGCAGCATGATCGTCATCAAGAGCGCGAACGCGTCGGCCATCATTTCGACGCGGGGAGGGGAGCTTGTCTCCCTTCAAAAAGACGGAAAAGAACTTTTATGGCAGGGGGATGAAGCCTCGTGGAAGGGGCACGCGCCCATCCTTTTCCCCGTCTGCGGCGGGCTGAAAAACGACGCATATCTCTTAAACGGGAAGTCCTACCCGATGCCCAAGCACGGCTTTGCGCGGAAGAGCGAATTCTGCGTTGCTTTGCAAACCGAGAACGCGGTGACGCTCGGACTTTGCGAGCCGACGCGGGAAGAATATCCCTTTTTCTACACCTTCTCGGTGACGTACACGCTTATGGACGAAGTTCTCACCGTCGAAACGAGGGTGGAGAACAGAGGAGAGGACACGGTGTACTTTGCCCTCGGTGCGCATGAGGGCTACAATTTGGAAGGGGAACTTTCCGACTACTCCGTCCTCTTCGAGCGGGAAGAGAGTTTCGACGCGCATATTTTGGAGGACAGCCTTCTCACGGGCAAAACGGTAAATTTGGGACATGGGGTCGAATTTCCGCTCTCCGATTCGCTGTTTTCGGAGGACGCGGTCGTATTCGATACGCTCCATTCCCGCGAGGTTTCCCTTCTCTATCGGAAGAAAAACGTGCTCTCCGTCTCCTTCCCGTCCTTTTCAAGGCTCCTTTTATGGACGGTCCCGCCCGCAAAATTTTTGTGCATCGAGCCGTGGACCTGCCTTCCCGATAGAAAGGATTTCCACGGGGAGATCTCCGAAAAACCCGATATTTGCGCCCTCGGCGCAGGGGAGAAGAGGAACTTCATCCATACGATAAAATTCTGAATCCGATTCCTTCGCCGCAAATTTTTGCTTTTCGGTTGTATTTTGCGGTGCGCTGTGATATACTGAAACGGACATGGAAGAGAACGAAAACCAAAACCGCGGGGTTTCTCCGCTTCATACTCCCGACGGCGAATCGGCGGGGCGTCCCGAAAACGGGCAAACCGCCCAATCCGCTGAGGCTTCGGAGCTTGAAGATGAGCGTTCTTCCGAAGAACCTTCGGCAACCGTTCAACCCGAACGTCCCCGTTCCGCGCTCGCCGAATTTTTGTTGAATATCCTGCGCGGGGCGGCGATCGGGATGGCGTTCATCATCCCCGGTTTTTCGGGCGGGTCGATCGCGGCAATCCTCGGGGTGTATGAAAAGCTCATCGGGAGCGTGACCGACCTTTTCAAGCACTTCAAGCGGAGTATTTTGTTCCTTCTGCCCATCGCGCTCGGCATGGTGCTCGGCATCGCCGCGCTCTTTTTCCCCATTCAGTGGGGGCTTGAAAACTACCCCATCCCCACGGTGACCCTCTTCGTCGGGCTATCGCTCGGAGGGCTGCCGTCCGTCACCGACAAGATCGGACCCACCAAAAAGTGGACGCACCTCGTCGCTTTCCTTCTCCCTTGCGCCGCGGCGGCTTGCCTCGTCTTTTTGCCGATCGGGAAGGAAGTCTACCTCTTCTCGCTCTCCGCGGGAGGGTACCTTCTCCTCCTGCTCATCGGCGCGGTGGGGGCGTGCGCCCTCGTCGTCCCGGGCATCTCGGGCTCCATGCTGCTGCTCATTTTCGGCTATTATAAGCCGATTTTAGACCTCGTCTCCAAGAACCTTCTGCGCGGGCTGAACGTGGGAACGAGCGTCCTCGTGCTCGCTCTCGTATTCGTCGGGGCGGTCGCGGGGTTCTTTGCGATCTCCTTCCTCATGAGATTTTTGTTGAAGAAGTTCCCGCGCGGGACGTTTGTCGCCATTTTGGGCTTTATCCTCGGCTCGATTGTGGCGGTGTACGCCGTCACCGTGCGGAATACGCCCGCGGAGCTTTCGGGGCTGTATGCAAGTCCGTGGTATTGGATCGTCGCCGTCCTCCTGCTCCTCTTCGGCGCGGCGTGCTCCTATTTCCTTTATCGGTATTCCAAGAAGAAATAAAGCGGGTTTCGATAGGAAAAGGCAACGGACAATTCCGTTGCCTTTTCCGTTCATGAAGGAGAAATAAAAATCAGCCGACGGCCAGCCCGTTCAGGGGTTTCACCGTTACGCTGCCTTGCCAGAGCGTCTTGCCGCCGAAAGAAATCGACACGGAAATTTCTATCGAGTCATCTCCGCTCGGCGCAAATTCCAAACTTTTTACGCTTAAATTGCCGTATGAGGCGCCCGCAAAGAGTAGTTCAGTTTCCTTTTCGCCGTCTTTTTCGTGTTCCATAACGATCTTTCCCTCATCGTTGACGGAAAACACGTAGCCCTTGTTCGCCTCGTTGATGTCGAACATGACGTGCCCCTTGCCGTCGACCGTGACGCTTTCTGCGACGCGGAGTTGTCCCTGCAAATTGTCGAGCGCCTCGCTACCGAGGATCTCGGCCTGCGCGACTTCCCGCATTGTGACGGTAGAACTGAGAATAGCCGATGTCATAACCGTCACCATAATCGACACAAACCCGAGAAGCAATACGGAGATCAACATTTCCGTAAGCGTAAAACCTTTTTTGTTGCGTAATTTTTTCATGGCGTGTCCCCGTTGTGATAGACGGAAAGTCCGTCCTGCGTTAAATACTCCACCTCAACGTTGCTTGTTCCGTTGCTGCCCTCGTATTGCAGGTTCCCTTTCGACTTTGTCGTATTGTCCGATTCTTCCATTTTTTCAAGCGTACTTACGGCTTCGTAAAATGCTTCGTCCTGCTTTTGCGCGGAAAGATTGATATTCATAGAAGCGGTGTACATGGCGGCGAACATCCCCGCCGAAAGCGCGATAATAAGGATCGCGACAAGGATCTCGACAAGCGTTTCGCCCCGTTTTGATTTAAGTTTTTGAAATGTATTCTTCATACCGTTTTCCCTTGAGAACCTTCTTCCACGGTGTATGTGACACCATCCACATTGAATTTTATTGCCCTGACATATATTTCTTTGCCATCTACTATTTTGCCACTCCCTACGAAGTTGTTTGCGCCTGTGCTGTAGTTGGCGCTGACTTGCATGGTCATCTGGTAGTCGCGGGTTTTGCCGTCCATCGAATACAGCATGAAAGAGAAGATACCGTTCAGGAGATGAACGCTTACGGTTACCTTGCCCATTGCGGGGGCGCCCTCCGCCGTAAGCGTGAATTCGACGGGGTCCGCGTCGCTCGTATTTACCGAATAGGTCTTCAAAAGACTCTGAAAGGCGGGATCCGACAGAAAGAGGTCATTATATTTGCCTCCGTCGTACTTGACTGTGACTTGTTCTGGATCTGGTTTCCCGTTGGGAGCTTCGAATCTGATTTCTAAGTCCGTTAGCCTGTCGAGAATTAGCTCCGCCGCCGATACGACCGAGAGGTACGCCTGCTGATCTTCCTTTTCATGGGTGTACCGCCCCGCGTTGGACGCCGCCATGGTGAGCGCGATCGTCCCCGAAAGCGTGGCGATCAGAAAGACGAGAAGCGCAATGAGCATCGTGGCGCCGCGCTTGCCTGAAATCTTTTTGCATAAATCGCCGCAATTCTTCATCCCGCACCTCCGCCATTCACGTGGAATCCGTCTTTTTCGTCCCATTGAATTGTCGCGCTTTCTGACAACAAGAACGTTGTTTCCTTGGGGCTGAAATCTTTCGGGTTGATCCGGCACACCTTATTTGTATCATCGAGTTGAGCCATACCTTTTTGCACACTCTCGTCAAATTGAATATAATACGTTTTGTCCTTTGACTTATAATCGCCATACAGATCGCCTAAATAAAGGCCGAAATAGTCCCAGTTAAGCGTTACATTCTCATTGTTTATATAATTTTGTCCGTCATCGAGCGTGGGTTTGAACGTGTCCTGCTTTAAGGGATCGAACAATGGATCGTTGTAGGCGAAACCCGTGAATTGATATTGACCGTTATCATATGAGGGGAATGTTGTTAGCCCTTCGCCCGGCGTTGTCAAAGAAGTGGTGATCCACCACATACCCGCTTTTAATGCCGTGCCTTGCAAAAAAACGTCATTATCTACAGTATAAAACGGTTCTTCATAAAGAACTCCGCTATCGATGTTCCTTTGTGGAAGGCTCGACCATATCCCATAATAATACGCGCAGATGAACGAGGAAAATTCGCTTGTAAAGCCAGCGGGAACGGCCGAGGTGGTATTGTCGTAAAACTTTTCATTCGTATGTCCCGCCCCATCCCGTTCGCCTATTAACGTTTCCATGATCCACGAGCCGCTGAACTCACTGTTGCCATCGGGCATGGGGAAGGGATACTTGTGCTCGACACCGCCCTCCGTATCGTAATAATCACCGTATCCCCTCATCCAGTAATACGTCTCTGTGGCCTCTACCCAACCATCGCCGAGTTTTTCTTTGAGGTCGGTTTCGTTGGCGCAGGCGACTCCGTTCTTTTTGTCTTGGAGAGAGAACACGTCGCCCTTGCATCTAAAATGCACCTCGGTGTTTGTCGTGACGGGAACGGCGAAATACGTCTGAACAATGTAATAGTTTGGGGTATCTCCGCCATCTCTGGTATCTCCCTCAAAGGTGCCGTATGCGGTGGGCGGAAGGATCTGCCACTTGACGGACGAATAGCAATTTTTAACGTCCGGTTTGATATTGCTGCCGATATCCGCGATCAGCCCGCCGCCGACGCGCACCTGCCGCAGTATGATACCCGAAGCAAAACTTTTGTTGATCGTCAATCCGCCGCTGCTTTGGCCGGTTTGACCATAATACATTCCTTCGTTGTATTTGTATCCGTAACGCCCATCGTTGTTGTATTCCCATTCTGTCGGCGGCACGACGCCGCCGACAAGCCCGCCCGCATAGTAGCCGCCGAGCTGGCACGCCGCAAAGCTATTCTCGATCTGGACATTGCCCATTGTAACACCGACAAGCCCGCCCGAGTAGATGCATTTGCTCGTTTGATCGTACAATTCTGCGCCGACGTTGATCGAAGCGGAGCAATTCGAGAAAGTCGTGGAACTTTTCCCGGATCCCGTGGATTTCGTCGGCCAGGTGGTGATACCGGTCGAAGGCGAACCGATCGCCATCCCCACGAGACCGCCCACGACGACGCCGCTTAGACGGCGGTAGCCGAAATTTTGCGGGTACCTCTTTATTTGGCCGTCAAAGTAATCCTCGTAAGTGCTTTCACCTGCTTCCAGCTGTATTTCTCTTGCCCTGTCGATGTAGACGTGGACGTTAGTAAACGTGCAATTTACGGCTACGCCCACCAAAGAGCCGGTTATGGCGTGCGGATATCGTATTTCGTCTATTCCGTTAATGTCCCCGTCGGTATCCGTTGTAAAAAAGCTATGGTCAAAGCCGTTGCGCATTACCGAGCAGTCGATGATATCAAGATTCTTGACGGTCAAGCCGTTGGCATAACTAAACAGACCGCCCAAATTGTCCGCGCGACCGCCGAACCCAATGCCGATTATGGCATATCCATCACCGGATAGAGTAAAAGGGTTCATGGGGGTCAGCATTTCACTGGTTATTGCGTCGGTATTGGCATCCCTATTCCAATCATTCTCGATTTGCGCATATTGATTATATAGCTTGGACTTTTTAAGCAATTCATAGCGCACAGCCAGAAGTTTATCGTACGTTTCCTGCCCCGTTACATTCTTGCTGAGTTCTGCCTCTGTTATGGTGTTTTCCGTGGCAAAAACGTATTTGAGGTTGTTCAGATCGCGCATGGCGGAGATGGTTACTTTGTTGCTATCGTTGGAGAGAGCGTAAAAATAGGGTGAAACCGGCTGGGTCTCCGTCTCAAAGGATATAAAATTCTCGTCCTTTTGGTAAAATTCTGCATTAGGCGCATTCACCGGCATTCCCACCGCGTCCCTGGTTTCCTCCGAGAGGACGCTCAGCCTTATTTTGAGCTTCATGGTCTTGTCGACGCCAACATATTCGGTCACCTTTGTACTCGTGCTGAAAATTTTATTGTGAAGATCCTCGGGGTCGCGATTTTGGTTTTCGCGATGCCACACCGTTATATAAGGGTTTTTCGCCGGATCGAACCAAGTTGCGATCGATTCGCGGGGGTATAACCGGGGGTCGGTCACGGTTGTATATTGGGGGGAACTCTGGTGGCGCAAATATTTACTTGCGTTGCCGTAGCCCGCCTTTTCGGTGATCAAGCTGTCGAGCGCAAACCTCATATGTCCGCTGTTACTCTGTATATCCCTTAATGTGAGGGGAGAAGAGTCGGCGTCGGCTGTTATGATGCCTGCGAATTGCGTCGTATAGTTTGTGGCAAAAAAGCCCTGATAGTATATGCCCACCTCGTAAGGAGTTCCTTCCTCTCCCATGGGGATCTCGGCATATATTTCCAATCCCAGCTTTTTATCGAGAAGTTGGGGAGAAGGATCTTTCATCATCTGCATATCAAGGTACAGCTCGTCGTCGAACTGAAACGCGCACGCAAACCGAGGCAAACCTATGGTGCGTTCCGGCGCGGGCGCACCGTAACCGAGGTACGAGCCGATCATGTGCTCTTGAAGAAAAGATTCCAACGCCGTGGGGAACAGTGCCGATATATCAAATTCGCTTTCGCTGTAATAGGTTTCCAGCACGTTTGCGGTGTCGGGATCGTAGATTACGACGATCTTGCCGTTTTGCAAAATTTCGGTGTCGGTAAGCATCCCCGAAAGAAGATACTGTTTCCCCACCGCGGCATTTTCGCCGAAGTTGCACACGTATTTGACGGCTTTTTCCTCGTCCGCCACCGTAATGTGCTCCTCGGCCGCCGCCGCGTTGAGATTTGAGTAGGAAGAACCCTCCGCCGTGCCGGCATCTTTCATGCCGTAAAGTTTGCTCTGCACGGCGACCGCCACGGAACGGGCGTAGCCGTCCATCGTTGCAAGTTTGATATTTTGCGATTCCGCAAGGATATTCGGCATGGCAATTCCAAGCATGATCGTCATAAGCGCGACGACCATGAGGACTTCGACGAGCGTCATTCCACGTTTGTTTTT
>CANPWF010000081.1 GCA_947581885.1 uncultured Clostridia bacterium | reverse complement strand
TTGAGGATCCAAAACCCGTCCTCGGAGATCACTTCGGTTAGCCCGATGATCTCAACGCCCCCGCTCGACAGGGAGAATCCCGCCGTCATTCCCCCCAAATATACCTGATTTGCGGCAGCTTTCGCCTCCGTACGCAGCCCGCCGCAGAGGGATACGCACAGCGCGAGTATCGCTGCCGCCAAAAAAAATTTCAGCTTGCGCATACGACCTCCGTTTTGCCGAAGATAATTTGCGCAAGCCGCGTGTTCCTTATTCGCTTGAATTCAGAGGGACTTTTTGTAAATTTCCGCCCCTTCGAGCATTTCCTTCGCATGGAGAAGGGCGTGTTCGCTGTCATCGCCGCCGAGAAGCCGCGCGATCTCCTTCGTCCGCTCTTCCCCTTCCACCCTTCGGATGTTCGTTTTCGCCCTGCCGTTTTCTTCCGTCTTTTCGATGAGGAAGGAAGCGTCCGCAAACGAAGCGACCTGCGCGAGATGGGAGACGGCGATGACCTGCACGCCGCGGGAGATCTTCACGAACTTTTCCCCCACGACCCGCGCCGTCCTTCCGCCGATGCCTGCGTCGATCTCGTCGAAAAGATAGGTGCCGATCTCGCTTTCGCCCGAGAGCTGTGCCTTGACGGCGAGCATGAAGCGGCTCATTTCGCCGCCGCTCACGATCTTTCCGAGCTCCTTGGGCGGTTCGCCCGCATTGGCGGAGAAGTAGAAACAAACCCCGCCAAACCCCTCGCTCGTCGCCTTCGGAACATCCTCGCGGGAATATTCCCCGAAACGGACTTCGAAGCGGGCGGAGGGCATATTGAGCGTTTTGAGCTCTTCCGTCACCCGCGCGGTGAACCCCTTCGCCCCCTCTTTGCGGGCAGAAGTCAATTCGTTGCAGGCGTTGAAAAGTTCTTCGTCGAGGACGTTCAGTTCTTTTGTGAGCTGTTCGTAGCGTTCGCCGCTCTTTGAAAGCATTTCGAACTCTTCCCTCGCCTTCGAAAGAAACGCCATGACCCCGCTGTACGAACCGCCGTACTTCTTTTCGAGAGCCTTGATCTCGTCGAGACGGTTTTCCACCCGTTCGGCATCCCGTTCGTCGACATCGAGCTCCTCCGCAGCGTTTTCCACCTCTTCCGCCGCGTCAAAAACCTCGGAAGCCGCCTCTTCCAACCGATCCGCGAGCGAGGAATATTCCTCAGAATAGCGGGAGAGAACAGAGACGGCATGGGCAGCCGCATGGAGTGCGTCCACCGCCGCGCCGTCCGGCAAAAGATAGTCGAGCGCGGACGAGAGCCCCGCGGCGATCTTTTCCGCATTGCGGTATTTTTCGCGGAGGACGAGGAGCTGTTCCTTCTCGTTCTCCTTCAAATCGGCGTTTTCGATCTCGTCGATCTGGAATTTGAGGATGTCGAGTCGGCGATTCCGTTCCCCCTCGTCGCCGCCGAGAAAGGAGAGCGCGGAGACGATCTCCTTGCGCCTTTTCACGAGGGAGACGACCTTTTCCTTTGCCCTCTTGACGGGTTCTCCCGAGACAGCGTCGAGCATGCGGAGCTGGTTGCTCTCTTTGAGCAGGAAGAAATGTTCGCTCTGGCCGTGCACGTCGACGAGGCGGGACGTGACGCTGCGGAGCGTGGAAACGGTAACGGGCATTCCGTTGAGGCGGAGCGTCCCCTTCCCGTCCGCGGTCAGCTTTCGGGTGATGACGATCTCGTCGTCCGCTTCCGCGCCGAGCTCTTCGAGGAGTGCGTTCACGGCTTCATCGGATGAAAAGACAGCCCCGACCGAACAAAACGGTGCGCCGTGACGCACCATTTCCTTATCCGCCTTTGCGCCGAGCACAAAGTCGATGCAGTCGAGAATGACCGATTTTCCCGCGCCCGTCTCCCCCGAAAGGACGTTCAGCCCTTCGTGGAAGGTGATCTCGGCGCGTTCGATCAACGCGACGTTTTCGATGGTAAGTTCGAGCAGCATGTTACCCTTTTACGATGGCGTTCAGGCGTTCGCAGACGCTCTTCGTCTCGTCCGCCGATTCGCAGATGATGAGGACGGTATCGTCCCCCGAGATGCACCCCACCACTTCGCGGTATTCGAGGCGATCGATGACGACACCCGCGTTTCCGCCGTTCCCGTTGAGGGTTTTGATGACGATGAGGTTGCCGATGGGGCGAATTTCCAACACGCACGCCTGAAACAGAGAACGCATCTTGTCGGAGATCCCGTTTTCGTTTTCGGAGATGGAAGCATAGCGGAACCGCTTTGTGACCCCCTTCACCTTAAAGAGATGCAACTCCTTGATGTCACGCGAAACGGTCGCCTGCGTCACCGCGAAATTGTGACTCGCGAGCTGTTCGCACAGTTCCTCCTGCGTCTCGATCTCGTGTTCCTCGATGATCTCGAGGATCTTGGTGTGTCTTGCGTTTCTCAACATGGCATTTGTTTCCTTATCATATATTTTTATTTACGGGAAGGACCCGTCAGTTGATCTTTTCGGCAAGCCTCGTGAACATGAGCGACTTGCTCCTCGTAAGAAATTCCGCGACCTGAGGCGAACGCCGAACGACGACTTCGTCCCCCGCGCGAACGGTTCCCAAAAACTGCCCGTCGCCGTACAATAACAGTTCGCGTTCCTCGCTGTTGGTAACGGTGAGCGTGCAGGAATCGGCGTAGACGATGGGGCGGCTCCGCATCGAGAAGGCGCAGACGGGCGTAAACAGGAAGGACGCACAGTCCGGGGTGACGATGCACCCGCCCGCGGAGAGCGAGTACGCGGTCGAGCCCGTGGGCGTTGCGACGATGAGCCCGTCGGCATAAAAAAGCTCGGCAGCGGACCCGTCTATAGAGATGCCGATGCGTGCAAGACGGTTCGCATCCGAGGGTGAAACGCTATGCAAAAGCGCACATTCGTTGAGGCAATTGGTCTTGTATCCGTGAAAGGAAACTTCAATGAGGCTGCGGCGGACGATCTCCCCTCCGCCTACTGCAAGGCGGACGGCTTGTTCGCCCTCCTCCCGTTCGAATTCGGTGAGAAAGCCCACTCTCCCGTAGTTGATGCCGAGGATGGGGACGGAAAGTTCGGAGGCACGCTTGGCGGCGTGGAGCATGGTGCCGTCTCCGCCGAGCACAATGAGCCGATCGATCCCGCAAATTCGGGACAGATCGGAAAAGATTTCGGCATCCGCATTCAAAGCCTTCGCAAGTCCTGCGATCTCCTCGGCGACGGATGCCTCGATCCTGTTTGCGTTGAAGTAAACCCCCACTTTCATACCCGTTCATTATATACGGAATCGGGTATGAAAGCAAGTCTTTTTCAATATTTTTTATGAGTTTTTTTTATAATATTCGCGATTTCTTGCATAAACGTAGATTTTGGCGTATTTTGACCGTATTTTTCGAGAAATACGACGTATTCGATATTCTTCTTTTCTTTGATGGGAGCAGGGGTGATTTTGCGGGGGGATAGGCATAGGTCCATGCAGAGATCATAGAAGGAAGAAAGGAGCTCGAAGTGCCGATCGACGGGCAGGATCCCGCTCTTTTTCAGCCCCCTTCCTTCGCACTCGAATTGCGGTTTGAAGAGGACGAACGCCCGTCCTTTCTCCCCCAAAATTTCGCGCACGGCGGGAAGGATAAGGCGAAGGGAAATGAAGCTGAGATCGGCGACGACCACGTCGATTTTTTCGGGAAAATCCTTTGCGGAGAGGTAGCGGGCGTTGGAGCGGTCCATTACGGCAACGCGCGGATCGCCCTTGATCCTCGGATCGAGCTGGTTCTCCCCCACGTCGATACAATACACTTTTCTCGCGCCGCGGCGGAGGACGCAGTCTGTAAACCCGCCCGTGCTCGCGCCGAGATCGGCAACAACGCAGTTTTCAACGGATTCCTCAAAGGTTTGCAGCCCCTTTTCGAGCTTATCGCCCCCTTGAGAGACGAAGGAAAAATCGGGAAGAAAGACGAGATCGTCCGTCTCCAAAATATCGTCATCGGGCGAAAGCGGCTGATTATGAAGAAGTACTTTCCCGTCGAGCAGGGCGATTTTCGCCTTACTGCGGGAACCGTACTTCTCCGCGAGGAACTTATCGGCGCGCACAGCCCATCACCTTTTCGAAGATCACATCCTCGTCGAGCCCGAACTTTTGCATCAACGAGGAGACTTCGCCCTGCGGGATGAAGGTATCTTGATAGCCGAACGTGAAAAGACGCTTATCATAGCCACGGTAAAAGCGCGAGATCGCGTCCCCGAGCCCGCCCGAAGCGACGTTATCTTCGAGCACGAATACATCCTTTTCGGGGCGATCTTTGAGGAGTTCTTCATCAAGCGGCTTCAAGAAGCGTGCGTTGACGAGGGTGAAATCGACCTTTTCTTTTTGTGCCCGCTCCAAGATCGAGGCGGCGATCGAGAGGCAACGTTCTCCCGCGGCAAACATTATTATGTCTGACGTAGTACTATGTAAAACTTCGAATTTCCCGATTTCAACTCCGTTTACGGGCGTATCCGTCCCGTTTCGCGGGTATCGGATGGCGAGCGGGTGAGAATAATTCGCGCTCATTCTGATCATCGCGCGGAATTCCCCCACGTCTTTGGGGATCGCTATGGCGAGATTGGGCACCATAGAGAGATAGGAAAGATCGAAAACGCCTTGATGGGTCTCCCCGTCCGCGCCCGTAATGCCCGCCCGATCGACGCAGAAGGTGACGGGCAGGTCCATTCCCCCCACGTCGTGGATGATCTCGTCGAACGCACGCTGTAAAAAGGTGGAATAGATGGCATAATAGGGCTTCATGCCCGCCGCGGCGAGCGAAGAAGAAAGCACGCAGGCATGTTCTTCGCAGATCCCCACGTCGAACGACCGCTCGGGAAACTTCCCGAAAAACTTTCTCAGCCCCAAGCTGTCCGTCATCGCGGCGGTGATCGCAACGATCCGCTTATCCTTTTCCGCAAGTTTTGTGAGCTCTTCCCCGAGGGCGGTAGAATACTCCGTCTTACCGACGGTGCCCGCCGCGCTCACGCCGTGCGTCTCCACGGGCGCGTTCTCGCAGAACGGATACCCCTGCCCCTTCTTGGTGGAGACGTGCAGAAGGACGCTTCCATCCTTCAAGAGCTCCTTCGCCCTCTCCATGGCGGGAAGAAGCTCACCGAGGTCGTTTCCGTTGTATACGCCGAGGTATTTGAGCCCGAAACGCTCGAAAAGCCGCACATCCTCCGCGGGCGCGTTCCCCTCTTTGAGTTCCTTCAACACGTCGTGCGCCCCGCCGACGGTGGGCGAAATGGACATCCCGTTGTCGTTGAGCACGATCAAGACCCGCGTATTCAGGATATGAAGGGAATTCAACGCCTCGTAGATGAGCCCGTTGTTGAAGGAACCGTCGCCGATCAGTGCGATCGTCTCGTATTGTTCGCCGCGGAGATCCCTCGCCTTCGCGATGCCGAGAGCTGCGGAAAGCGCGGTGCCCGCGTGCCCCGTATCGTAGCAGTCGTATTCGCTTTCCGTCCGCTTGGGAAAGCCCGAGAGCCCGCCCTCTTTGCGAAGGGTATGAAAGACTTTCGCCCGCCCCGAGAGCAGTTTATGCGCGTAGCATTGGTGCCCGACATCGAAAACGAGCTTATCGCACGGGAAAGAAAAGACGCGGTGCAGAGCGACCGTCAGCTCCACCACGCCCAAATTGGAGGACAGGTGCCCCCCGCATTCGGAGACGGTGCGGAAAATGGTCTCGCGCAGCGTCTCGCAGATGCCGTTCAATTGTTCGACGGAGGCTGTTTTCAGCTCCGAATCGGTGATCTCTCTCATTTTAACTCCGCCGTGAACGGACGTAGGCGACCAATTCGTGCAGGAAACCATGATCGATCCCCATCCGTTCCAACGCTTGGATGCAGTTTGCCGCATACTCGTCGGCAAGTTCGTTGGCCCTTGCAAGCCCGAAAACCCGAATGGCGGTGAATTTCCCTTCCGCCCTGTCTTTTCCCGCCGTCTTGCCGAGCGTCGCGCTCTCCTCCGTCTCGTCGAGAATGTCGTCGGTGAGTTGGAAGAGGATACCGAGCGACCTTCCGAAGTCCTCCGCGGCATTCTCGTCGCGCCCTGCGAGGATGGAAGCCATCACGGCGGGAGCGGCGATGAGCTCCCCCGTCTTTTTTTCGTACATGTAGAAGAGTTCGTCCTCCGTTCCCCCCTTCCCCGTCAAAAGAAGGTCGGCGGACTGCCCCGCGATCATGCCGTTCGGCCCCGCCGCAGAGGCGAGCCTTCTCGCCGCACGAAGGTGCCTTTCGTCCCCGTTTGCGAGCATGAGTCCGATCGCATGGGATAGAAGCGCGTCCCCCGCTAAAATCGCGTTTGCCTCGCCGAATTGCTTGTGATTGGAGGGTTTTCCGCGGCGCATATCGTCGTTGTCCATCGCGGGCAAATCGTCGTGGATGAGGGAATAGGTATGGATACATTCGAGGGCGAGCGCGAGGTTTCGTTCCTCTTTCCAATCCCCGCCGAACGCGTCGAGACAGGCAAAAAAGAGGACGGGGCGCAAGCGTTTCCCCCCGACAAGCAGGGAATACCGCATACTTTCCCCCAAGACCGCGGGGCGGAAATTCATCTTTTGCGTCTCTTCTTTGAGCATTTCTTCGAAGGCGGCGCGATAATTTTCGTATTGCTTATGGAAGTTCATGGGCTTTTTCTGCGGCGGTAACGGTATTTTGAAGGAGCATCGCGATCGTCATCGGACCGACTCCCCCGGGAACGGGCGTAAGATAGCTCGCCTTTTCGGAAACGGAAGTGAAGTCCACGTCTCCGCACAGCTTGCCTTCCTCGTTGCGGTTGGTGCCGACATCGATGACTACCGCCCCCTCTTTCACCATATCCCCCGTGACAAAGGCGGGCTTTCCGACGGCGGCGACGAGAATATCCGCCCGTCTCGTCTCTTCCGCCAAATTCTTCGTCTTGGAATGGCAGACGGTGACGGTGCAATCGGCATTCAGAAGGAGCAACGCCATCGGGAGCCCTACGATCTTGCTCCTTCCGATGACGACGGCGTGCTTCCCGCGAAGCCCGATCTCCGATCGTTTGAGAAGTTCCATCACGCCGAGGGGCGTACAGGCGACGATCTTCTCCCTCCCGAAGGCGAGCGAGCCGATGTTCTCGGCACAAAATCCGTCCACATCCTTTTCGGGCGGGATGAGGGGAAGGAGCGCGTCCGCATTCAGCCCTTTCGGAAGAGGCAACTGCACGAGGATCCCGTGCACGCTCGGATCGGATGCAAGCGTTTTTACGAGCTCTTCCGCCTCTTTTTGCCCCGTTTCGGCGGGCAAATGATAGGAAAACGAGCGGATTCCCGCCTCTTCGCACCCC
>CANPWF010000080.1 GCA_947581885.1 uncultured Clostridia bacterium | reverse complement strand
CGAACGGCTCTCCTCGCAGGCGCAGAACGGGCTCATGAACACCATCACCATCTTCCTCGGCGTCGCCGTCGGGTGCAAGGCGAAGGGGGATATCTTCCTCACCACGCAGACGCTTCGCATCATTCTCATCGGTGTGTTCGCCTTCTATCTCGGGACGATCGGCGGGCTCTTGATGGCGAAGCTCATGTGCAAACTCTCCAAAGGAAAGATCAATCCGCTCATCGGTTCCGCGGGCGTTTCCGCAGTCCCTATGGCGGCACGGATCTCGGAAGATGTCGGCAGAGAAGCCGATCCTTCCAACCATCTTTTAATGCACGCAATGGGTCCCAACGTCGCGGGGGTCATCGGCTCCGCGCTCGCCGCGGGCGTGTTGCTCGCCTGCTTCGGTTAGGCTGAATTCGAGGTAACGTTATGTCGAAAAAAGTAATGATCATGGATACCATTCTCCGCGACGCGCACCAATCGCACGCCGCAACGAGAATGCGCACCGAACAGATGCTCCCCGCACTTCCTCTTCTCGATGAAGTGGGGTATTATTCGTTGGAAGGATGGGGCGGCGCGACCTTCGATACCTGCATGCGCTTCCTGCATGAGGACCCGTGGGAACGCCTTCGCACTCTCCGCAAATACTTGAAAAAGACTCCCATCCAAATGCTCCTCCGCGGGCAGAACCTCTTGGGATACCGCAACTATGCGGACGATCTCGTCGATAAACTCGTCGAGAAATGCTTCGAGAACGGCATCGGCGTGGTTCGCGTATTCGACGCATTGAACGATCCCCGCAACTTGCAGGCTTCCATGAAGGCGATCAAAAAGTACGGCGATCAGATCAAAGCGAAGGATCCCACCCGCGGCATTTGCGAGGCGGCGATCTCCTATACGACGAGCCCCGTCCATACCCTCGAATACTTCGTGAAGCTCGCCAAAACGTACGAGGACATGGGGGCGGACAACATCTGTATCAAGGATATGGCGAACCTGCTTCTTCCCTTCGACGCGTTCACCCTCGTGAAGGCGTTAAGGGAAGCCCTTCGCCCCGAGACGAAGATCCACCTGCATACCCACAACACAACGGGCACGGGGGATATGGTCAACCTCATGGCGATCCAAGCGGGGGTGGATATCGTCGATACCGCGCTCTCTCCGCTCGGCAACGGCACTTCCCAGCCTGCGACCGAACCGCTCGTCGCCACCCTGAAGGGGACGGAGTACGATACGGGCATCGATCTTGAAAAGCTCATTCCGATCGCCAATCACTTCAAAAAGGTCGCCGCCGAACTCGAAAAAGAGGGCAGTTTGAACCCGAAAGTGCGGCAGGTGGACGTGAACACACTCATCTATCAGGTCCCGGGCGGGATGCTCTCCAACCTCATGAACCAACTCAAAAAGGCGGGGAAAGAGGATAAGCTCAACGAAGTTCTCGCCGAAGTTCCCAATGTAAGAAGGGATTGCGGCTACCCGCCTCTCGTTACGCCTTCGTCGCAGATCGTCGGTACGCAGGCGGTGATGAACGTCGTCATGGGCGAACGCTACAAGATGGTTACGAAGGAGACGAGAGATCTCTTCGCGGGCAAGTACGGGCAATTGCCCATGCCCGTCAACGAAGAGGTGGCGGAGAAAGTATTAAAGGGCGAGAAGCGGATCACCTATCGCCCCGCGGACGATCTCGAACCCGAGTACGAAAAGCTCAAAGCCGAAGTCATCGAGAAGGGCTACTATACGCAGGAAGAGGACGTTCTCTCCTATGCTTCCTTCCCCGAAGTCGCCGAAAACTTCTTCAAATGGAGAAAGGCGAAGGATGAAGGCGTGGACTCCGATCTCGCGAAAACGGGCGTTTATCCCGTCTGATGGAGAAGGATTTTGACAATTTGACCCCTTCCGAAGATGCCCCTCGAAAGAGGGTGATCGTCGTCGGGGGCGGCGCGAGCGGACTCATGGCGGCATACTCCGCCGCAGAGGACGGGCACGATGTGCTCCTTCTCGAAAAGAACGAAAAGCTCGGGAAGAAGCTGTATTTGACGGGAAAGGGGCGGTGCAACTTCACCAACGACTGCCCGCCCGACGAATTTTTGCAGAACGTCGTGCACGGGTCGCGCTTCCTGAAAGGGGCGATCTACCGCTTCCCGCCCGCAAAATTGATGGAATGGGCGGAAAAAGAGGGGCTTCCTCTCAAAGTGGAGCGCGGACGGCGCGTCTTTCCCGTGAGCGACCACGCGAGCGATGTAACAAAGACGCTCGAAAAGGCGTGCAGAAGCGTCGGCGTGCAAATAAAATTGGGCTGTGAAGTGAAGTCGCTCGTCGTCTCCGAGGGAGCCGTTCACGGCGTACAGACGGCGGAAGGGGAGATGAAAGCCGACGTTGTGATCGTTGCGACGGGCGGACTCTCCTATCCTTTAACGGGTTCGACGGGGGACGGCTACCGCTTCGCCCGCGAAACGGGGCACACGGTAAGCGAACTCTACCCCTCGCTTACGGGGATCGAACTGAAAGAGGACTGCACGCCGATGCAGGGGATCTCCTTGAAGAACGTCGTTTTAAGCGCGAAACGGGGCGGGAAGGTGCTCTTTTCCGAGATGGGAGAACTGCTCTTCACCCATTACGGCATTTCGGGGCCGCTCCTTCTCTCCCTGTCCGCCCTCGTATGCAGGATGCCCATCCACGAGATCGAACTTGCGATCGACTTCAAACCCGCTCTGAACGAGAAGCAACTCGACGACAGACTCATAAGGGAACTTTCCGGGCGCAAGAATGAGCGGATGAAAAATGTGATGCGGGCACTGCTCCCCAAAGCGTTATGTTTGGAACTTTTGGAACGCGCGGGGATACATCCCGAGAAAGAGGCGAACGGCGTCACGCAAGGGGAGAGGAGAAAACTTCGCGAAGTTCTCAAAAACTATCCGCTCGCCCCAAAGAGTTTACGGGGATTTTCCGAAGCGGTAATAACCTCGGGTGGCATCTCGACGAACGAGATCGACCCCAAAACCATGGAAAGCAAGAAGATTTCGGGGCTTCGGTTCTGCGGAGAGACGCTCGATGTCGACGCGTTCACGGGCGGATACAACCTGCAAATCGCCTTTTCCAGCGGATTTTTGGCGGGTAAATGTATAAAATAGGCTTTTTACATAGTAATATGTCAGACATAGTATTGAAGATTACGGAGGTGGCGATATGGTGATCATCCGTGGGGCGACGACGATCGCGTCCGACTGCAAGGAAGAAGTGCAAAAATCGGTTGGCGAGCTCTTGGAACAGATCGTCATCCGCAACGGTCTCAAACCCAACGAGATGGTGAGCATCGTTTTTTCCAACACGTCGGACATCCATTCCTATTATCCCGCCAAGGCGGCGCGGGAGGCGGGATTTGAGAGCTGTTCGCTCTTCTCCGTGCAAGAGCCCGATATCGACGGCGGGTTGCCTCTTTGCATCCGTGTGATGCTCTTCGTCGAGAAGAACCTTGTCCCCAAACATGTGTATCTCCGGGGGGCGAAGGTCCTTAGAAAGGACCTTTCGGGCAAGATCAACATCGCGATCGACGGCCCCGCTGGGAGCGGAAAGTCCACCGTCGCCAAGCGTTTGGCGCAAGATTATAAAATTTTGTACCTCGATACCGGCGCGATGTACCGTGCCTGTGCCCTTGCGATTTTAAGGGCTGGGGCGGACGTTGCGGACGAGGAGAAAGTCTGCGAGGTCATGGGTGACGTTTCGTTGAGCGTGGAATATCTCGACGGCGTGCAGCACACCTTCCTCGACGGCGAGGACGTTTCGGATGCCATTCGCGAGCCGCCCGTCTCCATGGCGGCTTCCACCGTCTCCAAGCACCGTTCCGTCCGCATCAAAATGGTGGAAAAACAGCGCGAGATCGCCTCGAAGATGTCCTGCGTGCTCGACGGGCGGGATATCGGCACCTTCGTGCTTCCCGAGGCTGATGTCAAATTCTATTTGACGGCGACTCCCGAAGTCCGCGCCAAACGCCGCTACGACGAGCTCGTGGCGAACGGGCACACCGTCGATTTCGAGGAATTGAAGGAAAACATCGTCAACCGCGACAAGCAGGATATGAACCGCGATTTTGCCCCCTTGAAGAGGGCGGACGACGCGATCTTGGTGGATACGTCCGATTTGACGATCGATGAGGTCGTCGCCACCTTAAAACAGCATATCCAAGAGAGGATCTGATGGAAGAATCCGATAAAAGCAGAGAAGAGGAAAGCAAGCCCGTTCCCGAGGGAAAACGGAATTCCGAGCAAACCAAGGAACCGAAAAAACTTTCAAGGAAGGAGCGCGTCCGCCAAAAACGTGCCGAGCGGATCAAGGTAACGCGGCTCTTTCCCGCCGACAAAAAGGGCTATCACAAGATGCCCTTCATGACGTTTTTGCGCGTTCTTCTCTATCCCATCTTCTGCACCCTCAAACCCTTCAAGATGTACGGGCACAAGAAGGTGGGCAAGGGGGCTTACATCTATTTCGGCAACCATTATTCCATTTTCGATATTTTCTACCCGACGTTTACGACGAAGGAGGGCATTCACTTCCTCTCCAAACAGTCGGTGCTCGAAGCTCCCATCCTGAACAAGTGGGGATATCGGATCGGCGCGATCGGGGCGATGCGCGACGGTTCGGATGTCCGTACCCTCATGAACGCGATGCGCGTCCTCAAAAACGGGGAGAAGGTCTCTCTCTTCCCCGAAGGCACCCGCAACAAGACGGACGGCGACGAATTCCTGCCCTTCCACGGCGGTGCCGCGCTCATGGCGATCAAGACGAAATCGCCCATCGTGCCCTTCGTCATCTGCAACCGTCCGCGCATTCTGCATATGACGCACATCGTATTCGGCGAGCCGATGGAGCTCTCCGAGTATTACGACCGCAAGCTCAGCCCCGAGGATTACGCCCGCATCGACGATATGCTCCGAGACAGGCTGTATGAACTTCGGGAAGAGCACCGCGCGATGCTCCGCGAAAAGAAGGAACGCAGGAAAAACAAGCGCAAGGGGAAACAATGCAAGTCGTCGTAGCCGAAAATTGCGTCTTCTGCGAGGGGGTCCGCCGCGCCGTCGATACGGCATTCTCCCTTCCTCCCGAGAATATGTACGTTCTCGGGGAACTCATCCACAATCCCGACGTGGTGAAAAAACTCACCGAGCGCGGGGTGAAAACCGTCTCTTCGGCGGAAGAAGTCCCGAGCGGAAGCACCCTTCTGATCCGTTCGCACGGGGTTGGGAGAGAGCTCTACGACGCGTGCGAGAGGCGAGGCGTTCACGTCGTCGACTGCACCTGCGGGTTCGTCCGCAGAACGCAGAACATCGTTCGCCGCGCGGGGGAAGAAGGCAAGACGGTGGCGATCGCGGGCGACCCCGATCATCCCGAGGTGCGCGGGCTCGTCGGTTGGTGCGCGGGAGAGAAGTTCGTGTTCTCTTCCAAGGACGATGACTTTTCCGTTTTACGGGGAAAAAACGTCGTTTTGGTGGCACAAACGACCTTTTCGGAGCAAAGATTTTCGGAAATTGCCGAAAATCTTAAAAAAGTTAGCCCGAAAACAGTTGAGATTTTCGGGACGATTTGTTATACTACTGTATGCAGACAGCAGGAAGCGGCGAAGATCGCGGCGGAATGCGATGCCGTTCTCGTCATCGGCGGGGCGGAAAGCAGCAACACAAGCAGGCTCTATGAGATCGCTTCGGCGCATTGCGGCAAGGTCATTCGCCTCACGAGCGCGGACGATTTCGAATATGAAACAGTCAAATTTTGTAAGAGGGTCGGTATCATAGCGGGGGCGAGTACCCCCGATTGGCAGACCCGGGAGGTTCTCTTTAAGATGGAAGAAAACAAAGCGGAAGTACAGGAGACGACACCCGTCGTCGAAGAAGTTGCGGAAGAGACAGTCGCGGAGACCGCCGCGCCCGTCGAAGAGCCCGCAGCCGAAGTCGCAACGGAGGCCGTAACGGCAGAAGAGGCGAAGGAGCCCGCGGCAGAAGCCGAACAAAAGGCGGAAGAGCCCGCAGCTCAGCCCGAAGAAAAGCCCGCGCCTGTCAAGAATGAATTCGAGCAAGCCGTCGACGCGTTCGAAAAGAACGAACGCTACAAGAAGGGGCAGCTCGTCACCGCGCATATCGTTTCCGCAACGGACGAAGGCATCTACGTTTCCGCTTCCGGAAAACTTGAGATCTTCATCGAAAAGGCAGACCTCGATTGCGAAGAGTACAGCCGCGAAGCGTATGCTTCCCGCGTCGGCGAAGAGATCCGCTTGATGGTGGTGGAAGTCGTTCCCAAGGCAAAACTCTCCGAAAAGGCCGTTCGCAAGATCCTCGAAGAGGAAGCCCTGTTGAAGGATATCGAGGACGGCAAGGAATTCTCCGTCGTCTGCACGGGCACGAACAAGGGCGGGCTCACCGCAGAGCTCGGGACCTATCCCGTTTTCGTTCCCGCCCGCGAGATCCGCTCGGGCTACGTGAAGGAACTCGATAAATACGTCGGCAAAACGCTCCGCTTGAAGCTCATCGAGATCAGGAAGGAGAGAAGGAAGGAGATCATCGCTTCCCAACGCGTCATCCTCGAAGCAGAACGTGCCGAGAGAGAGGCGGCGAGAGCGGAAAGAGAGGCGGCGTTCTTCGAAAGTATCGCCGTGGGCGATGTCGTCGAAGGCAAGGTCGAGCGCGTTACCAACTTCGGTGCGTTCGTCTCCGTCAACGGATTCGATTGCCTCGCGCACATCTCCGATCTCTCTTGGACGGGCGTGAAGAACGTCACCGACGTGCTCGAGATCGGCAAGAGATACGAATTCAAGGTCCTCAAAGTGGACCGCGACAATAAGAAGGTTTCCATCGGCTACAAGCAGTTGCAGCAACAGCCTTGGGACTTGGCGGCTGAAAAGTACGCCGAGGGCGAGATCGTCCACGGGAAAGTCGTCCGTATCGTGCCGTTCGGCGCGTTCGTCGAACTCGAAAAGGGCATCGACGGTTTGGTGCACGTCTCCCAGATCTCCCACGAATGGCTCGAAAATCCCACGTCCGTTCTTACGATCGGGCAGGAAGTGGACGCGAAGATCACGGCGTTCAACCCCGCCGAGCGGAAGATCAACCTCTCCATCAAGGCGTTGGAGCCTCGCCCCGAGTTCGAACACACCGAGCGCGAACCCCGCCGCGACCGCGACGAGAACCGCCGTCCGAGAAAGAACAACCGCCGCGGCGGCAACACCGACGGTGAGGACGAGGAAGAGTACCGCGAGTGGAAAGAGGGCGGTGCCTTCGGTGCCTCGATCGCCGACTTGATCGGCAAGGACGACGAGGAGAAATAATCTCATCCGAGAACACAACAAAATTTGAATCAAAACGGCGAGGTCACCCCCGCCGTTTTTGTATTGAAAGTAACGAATAACGAATTGATGACACCCCCTCAGTCACGGTAAGGGCAGCCGTGACAGCTCCC
>CANPWF010000079.1 GCA_947581885.1 uncultured Clostridia bacterium | reverse complement strand
AGAAACGGGGCGGGGGCGAGAGGCATTCGTCTTTTTTATAAAAAAATTTCCGCGGAGGCGGAAAATTCAGAGGCTATTTAGGAAGTCGTTCAAAAGTTGTTTTTGTTCGGGGGTGAGGGCGGAGAGCTTGTCGACGGTCGGCTTTTCGCTCTTTTTGGTGGAGAAGAATTCCTCGATCGTGATACCCAAGCCCCAACAGATATTGTCGATGTACTCGATTGTCGGATTCTTTTCGCCGCGCTCCAACTGATAGATATACGTGGGCGAAACGCCCGCCTGATATGCCAACGCATTTTGCGTCATCTTTCTCTCTTCCCTCAGTTCTCTGATGCGTTTTGCAACGTCGTGACGATCCATAAGATATCCCCTTTTTGAAACTTTAGTTTTAGTTTACGCATTTTCTGGCGGAAATCTCTAAACTTTCGCGTTGACAAAGATAAACTATAGTGTTATAATCTTTACACTATAATTCAAAACGCGAGGAAAAAATGGCTACGGCAACATTGACAAATGCAAGGAAGAGCAAGGCGGATGAGTTCTACACCCAACTTTCGGATATCGAAGAGGAATTGGAGCACTTCACGGAGCAATTTCGCGGGAAAGTAATTCTCTGCAATTGCGATGACCCGTTCGAGAGCAACTTCTTCAAATATTTCGCGATGAATTTCAACTATCTTCAATTGAAGAAACTGATCGCGACCTGCTACGATACGTCGCCCATTGCCAATACGCAACTCTCTATTTTCGGCGATGAGCAAGGCATACCCGATAAAATTCACCCCGCGTATAAGATCGAGATCACCGAGGTGGGGGATTACAACGGCGACGGAGCAGTCAATTTAAGCGATGTCGCATGGCTGTTGAAAAACAAGAAAAACGCCTTTTCGCTCTTGAAAGGAAATGGGGATTTTCGTTCCGCTGAGTGCGTGGAACTTCTGAAAGAGGCGGATATCGTAGTGACCAACCCGCCCTTTTCCCTCTTTCGCGAATACGTGGCGCAACTCATACAGTACGAAAAGAAGTTTTTGATCATCGGAAACAAAAACGCCATTACATATAAAGAAATTTTCACTTTGATTCAAGCCCAAAAGTTATGGCTCGGCTACCGCAATATCAATGCCGATATGTGGTTCATTGTCCCCGAAAATTACAGCTATGAAAAAATCATTGACGGGAAAAAGACGAAACACATTATGGGCTGTTGGTTTACAAATTTGGATACGACCAAACGGCATGAGATCCTTACTCTTTACAAACGGTATTCTCCCGAAGAATTTCCGAAATACGATTCTTGCGACGCGATCGAAGTCGGAAAGACATCCGATATTCCCTACGATTATGACGGTGCAATGGGCGTGCCGATCACCTTTCTTGACAAGTACAATCCCGAACAATTCGAGATATTGGGTCTTGATGATCACAGAGTTGCATGGAGAGGCAGGGGCCCCGAATTGAACGGGAAAACATTATATCGCCGCATCATTATCCAAAGGAGAAAATCATGAAAATTGAACTTCACGAAATTACAGTCGCCGAAATTTCAAAAGGCTTTGCCGACAACGATGAGGAAGGGGTCGTCGGGTACGACGGCAAGCTCAACATTCGCCCCAAATATCAGCGCGAATTCGTCTACGACAACGAAAAGCGCGATGCCGTCATCGACACCATCATGAAGGGTTTCCCTCTCAACGTCATGTATTGGGTGAAGAACGAGGACGGCAGTTTTGAAGTTTTGGACGGGCAACAGCGCACGCTCAGCTTTTGCAAGTATGTCAATAACAAGTTTTCGATCAAAAGCAATAAATTCCAGAATTTGACTGAGCCCGCGCAGAAACGTATCTTAAAGTATAAGGTGCTCGTCTATTTTTGTGAGGGGGACGAGGACGAAAAACTTGCGTGGTTCCGTATCATCAATATCGCGGGAGAACGGCTCACCGAACAGGAACTTCGCAACGCAACGTATACGGGCACTTGGCTCACGCACGCCAAATCCATTTTCAGCAAAACGAATTGTGCCGCCTACCTTCTCGCCAAAGACTATGTGAACGGCTCGCCCATTCGGCAGGAGATCTTGGAGACCGCACTCGATTGGATGGGGAAGAGCCTTCATCTCGGGCAAGAGAGCCGTGAACCCGACGCGCATATCAAGGATTACATGGCGATCCATCAGCACGACCCGAATGCCAACGAACTGTGGACGTATTTCCGCAACGTCATCGAATGGGTGAAGCTCACCTTCATAAAATACCGCAAGGAGATGAAGGGGATCCATTGGGGTGCGTTGTACGACGAATTCCGCGAAAGGACCTTCGACACGGCGAAGTTGGAAGAGCGGATCGCCGCCCTCATGGCGGACGACGACGTGACGAACAAGAAGGGGATCTATCCATATGTGCTCATGGGGAAGGAAAAACTGCTGAACATTCGTGCCTTCACGGAGAGTCAAAAGCGGCAAGCCTACGAGAGGCAGGGCGGGGTGTGCCCGTTTTGCGAACAGGAGCACCGCGAAAAGACGCACTATGAATTCGGCGAAATGGAAGGAGACCATATCACCCCTTGGTGCGAGGGCGGAAAGACTTCCGTCGAAAATTTGCAAATGCTCTGCAAGGAACACAACCGCCTCAAAAGCAGCAGGTAGGGGAAGGTTGTTGGGGACGATTGGAAACGGCGAGAATGCTCGCCGTTTTTCGTATGGGTTTTTTTGGGGGGGGTGGTCGGTTGTGTTGCGCACGTCCGTCCTTCGACAAGCTCAGGATGACGTGCGCCTTGTACCTCATCCTGAGCGGAGCGAAGCGGAGTCGAAGGATCCCGCCACACTCCATACATACATGCGTGTTGGAAGAGGTGCGAGATTTCTCGACTGCGCTCGAAATGAGGTGAGGGTTGTGCGCCCGTTCGGGGTACCGTACACTCACACTCCCTCAGTCCCCTGCGGGGACAGCTCCCCCTCGAGGGGGAGCCGAGAGGGAGAGAGGAAAAAAGGGAAAAGCGAAAAAATCCTTGAAAATCCTTGAAAAAAGTGGGGCGGTCGTATATAATGATAGCATGGGTGAGAGCGTGATCCGCGAAAAACTCAAACTACTGCCCGATTCCCCCGGCGTATATATCATGCTCGACGAAGAGGGGGCGGTGATCTATGTCGGCAAGGCGCGGATTCTGAAAAACCGTGTGCGGCAATATTTTCATACTTCGGAGAAGCCCGTCAAAGTACAGGCAATGGTGGAAAATATCGCCGATTTTTCCTACATCGTCACGCCGTCCGAAGTGGACGCGCTCGCCCTCGAAAACACCCTCATCAAAAAATACAAGCCCAAGTACAACATCCTCTTGAAGGACGACAAGACGTACCCCTACATCAAAGTGCACACGCGGGAAGAATTCCCCCGCATCTCCATTACCCGCAAGGTGAAAAAGGACGGTAGGTATTTCGGTCCCTTCATGGGCGGGGTGAACTGCAAGGATCTCGTCGACGTCTGTGCGAAGGTGTACAACGTGCGGGTATGCGGCGTTTCCGTCGCCGAAAAGCCCAAAAAGCCCTGTCTTGAATATCATCTCGGGCGGTGTCTTGCCCCCTGTGCGCACTTGTGCACGCGGGAAGAATACGCTCATCGGGTGGAGAAGGCTCTCTCCTTCCTCTCGGGAAATTACGAAGAGGCGGAAGCCGTTCTGCAAGAGAAGATGACCGCTTTCGCCGAAGAGGAACAGTTCGAACTCGCGCTCGATCTTCGCAACAAGATCGATATGCTCTCCAAGCTCAAACTTCGCCGCATTACCTCGATGCCCCGCGATCTCGATCTCGACGTATGGGCGTACGCTTCCAACGGGCTGTATGCGACGATCTCCCTCCTCGTCGTCCGCCGCGGGGTAATGCAGGGCAGCCGCGTGTTCACGCCCGAAGAGGGCGCGGGGGAACGGGGCGAAACGCTCATGAGCTTCCTCACGCAGTACTATCAAAGCCATGAATTTCCGCACGAGATCGTCCTCGAAGAGGAATTCGACGACGCGCTCTTCCTCGAATATGCAAAGACGCAGGCGGGGCGCAAGGTGGAACTCACCCGCCCCAAACTCGGCGCGAAGAAGGAACTTCTCGATATGGCGAAGGGGAATGCCTCGGAATATCTCGACAAGGCGATCTCTTCCATCGAGCACAAAAACGACATGACGGTGCGTGCCTGCGAAAGATTGCAGGGGCTCCTTCATCTCAAACGGTATCCGCGGCGCATGGAGTGCTATGATATTTCGGACATCTCGGGCGTGGATAAAGTGGGCAGCATGGTCGTGTTCACGGACGGCGAGGCGGATAAATACGAATACCGCCGCTTCCGTATCAAGACGGTGGAGGGGGCGAACGACTTCGCCTCGTTGCAGGAAGTGCTTTCCCGCCGTCTGAAAAAATTAGGGACGGACGAAGAGGAGAGATTTCCCCGCCCGCAACTCGTCGTCATCGACGGCGGCAAGGGGCAGCTCTCCGCGGTGAAGGAGATCTTCGATACGCTCGGCTGTTCGGATATCGACCTCGTCGCCCTCGCCAAACAGCACGAGGAGATCTACACCCTCTTCTCGGACGAACCCGTCGTGTTGGACAGGCGGGACTACGCCTTAAAGACCTTGCAGCGTATCCGCGACGAGGCGCACCGCTTCGCCGTGACCTACTTTCGGAACCTGCATTCCAAGCGCAATCTCTCCTCCGTCCTTGAAGAGATCGAGGGGGTGGGGAAGAAAAAGCGGCTCGCCCTCATGGAGAAGTTCGGCACGATCGACAAGATCATGCATGCAAGCGAAAAGGAACTTTCCGAGGTCGAGGGCATCGGCGAAGAACTTGCAAAACGCATTCATGCCCATTTTGAAAAGCTATGAGATATCCCCTCTTTTTATGTGATTTCGACGGGACGCTCGTCCGCGACGACGGCACCGTCACAAAGAAGAACATCGACGCGATCGCACGCTACAAACAGGCGGGCGGGAAGTTCGTCATCGTCACGGGGCGTATGCTCGCCTCGATCCGCCAACGGCTCAATGAGCTCGGGCTTCATGACGGGGTGGTCGTCGCCTATCAGGGGGCGATGGTCGCCGACATCGCGACGGGAAAGATTTTGAAGGACGGGAGTTCGCCCTGCGACGAGATCCTTCCCGCCGTCAGGTTCATGGAGAAGAAGGGCTGGCATGTGCAGGTGTACGTCGGCGACAGGCTGTACTCTTCGGACGGCGGGCCGCTGCTTGCGATGTACGAGAAGGTATGCAGAGTGAAAGGGACGGTGCTCCCTTCTGTCTCCGCCTTCCTCGAACGGGAAAAGATGCCCGTCACCAAAGCCCTCGCGATCTGCGATCCGAAGGAGCAGGAAAACATTCACCGCGAACTTTTTGAAGAGCTCGGCGAGGAGAAGTTCTTCATCGCCGATTCCGCGCCCTACCTCGTGGAGATCATTCCAAAAGAACAATCCAAAGGGGCGGCGGTGAAGTTCTTATCCGATCATTACGGCGTGCCGTACGAAAACATCGCCGCGATCGGGGATCAGGGCACCGATCTTCCCATGATCGAGCCCGTCGGCGGGAGATTTGCGGTAGAGAACGCTGTGCCCGCGATAAAGAATATCGCCCGCGTCGTGCCCTCGGTGGACGACGACGGCGTGAGTTTTGCACTTGAAATCGCTATGGGGGAGAGGAAATGAACGAGATCATTCTGCCGCGCGAGACGGTCATGCTCGACAAATTCGCAAACGATCTGAACCTCGAAATTCTGCATGCGGGGAGGGGGATCATCACCTTCACGGGGATCAGCGTCGACCGCCCGGGGCTCCGCCTTGCGGGATTTTTCGACTATTTCGATACCAACCGTATCATTCTCATCGGGCTCACCGAGCACGAATATCTCCGCTCGCTCTCCTCGGAAGAACGCTTCGAACGCATTGCAAAGCTCTTCGACTGCGGGGAGATCCCCTGCGTCGTATTCTCGCGGGATCTGCCCGTTCTGCCCGAATTCATGGAGTGCGCCCGCCGCTCGGGTACGCCCGTATTCCGCACGGGGAAGATGACGACGAACATCATGGCGGAGCTCTGCCTCTACCTCACCCGTCTGCTCGCCCCCGCCACGACGGTGCACGGCGTGCTTATGGACGTGTTCGGCGCGGGGATCCTCCTCACGGGCGCGAGTGGGGTAGGCAAGAGCGAGACGGCAATGGAACTCATAAAACGCGGGCACCGTCTGGTCGCGGACGATTCCGTCCTCATCAAAAAGGTGGAAGATGAACTCGTCGGCACCGCACCCGAACGCATCCGCTACTTCATGGAACTGAGAGGCATCGGCATCATCAACGTCAAGAATATGTACGGCGCGGGGTCGGTGCTCGGAGAGAAGAACGTCGAGCTCGTGATGGAACTCGAACATTGGAAGCAGGGCAAGGAATACGATCGGATCGGCGGCGAGGACAGCGCGGAGGAGATCCTCGGGGTGAAGATCCCCAAGCTCACCGTTCCCGTGAGCCCCGGGCGAAATCTCGCCATCCTCATCGAAGTGGCGGCGAGGAACTTCCGCTTGAAGAGCATGGGCTACGACGCGGCGCAAGAGCTCATCTCGCGCACGATCGGGCGATGAGGGCCGAACTTCTTGCCCCCGCGGGGAACTATGAAACGGCGTGCATCGCGCTCGGTGCGGGTGCGGACGCGATCTATTTGGGGCTTACCCGCTTTTCCGCACGCCATTCGGCGGGCAATTTTTCGGAAGAAGATTTGAAAGCGATCGTCCTTCGCGCCCACCTTCTCGGGGCGAAGGTATACGTTGCCCTCAACACGCTCGTAAAGGAGAGCGAGACGGCGGCGTTCTTTTCGGAAGCTCTCCGCGCTTGGGACTGCGGCGCGGACGCACTTTTGATTCAAGACATCTTTTTGGGGAAGAAGTTGAAGGAAGCCTATCCCGAGATGGTGCTTCACCTCTCCACCCAAGGAGGGTGTTGCAACGTCCACGGCGCGAGGCTTGCAAAGGAGTTCGGCTTCTCCCGCGTGGTTCTTGCCCGCGAAACGCCCATCTCCGACATCGCCGAGATCTCCGAGATCATCGAGACGGAAGCCTTCGTGCAGGGTGCCCTTTGCGCCTGTTTTTCGGGGCAGTGCTATCTTTCCTCCTTTGCGGGGAACAACAGCGGCAACCGCGGACGGTGCAAACAGCCCTGCCGCAAACTGTATTCCATCGACCGCGAGGGCTATGAATACGAGGCGTACGCCCTCTCGCCCGCCGATCTGAATTTGGGGAAAGACGTGTTTGCCCTTCTCGATAGGGGGGTGAGCTCATTGAAGATCGAGGGGCGGATGCGGCGCGGCGAATATGTGGGGGCGGCGGTGAAGTACTACCGCGCCATCCTCGCGGGGAGAGAGGGGAAGGAAGAGCTCTCCGACTTGAAACGCGCCTACAACCGCGGCGATTATACGCGCGGGCTCGCCTTCGGGCAGGAAAAGTTCCTCTCCCGCAACGTGCAGGGGCACATCGGCGAACGGGTGGGGAACTTTTCC
>CANPWF010000078.1 GCA_947581885.1 uncultured Clostridia bacterium | reverse complement strand
CGGGGTGATCTTTCATCGCGTCATCGAGGGCTTCATGATCCAAGGAGGGGACCCGACGGGGACGGGCACAGGCGGCCCCGGCTATCATATCAAGGGGGAATTTTCCGCGAACGGGGTATTGAATCCTATCAAACACACGCGCGGCGTTCTCTCGATGGCGCGGGCGCAGAGCTTCGATTCGGCGGGTTCGCAGTTCTTCGTGATGCACGCGGACGCGCCCTATCTCGACGGGCAGTACGCGGCGTTCGGAAAGGTCGTCTTTGGGATGGAGACGGTGGATAGAATCGCAACGACACCCACCGATTTCCGCGACAGGCCCCTTAAAACGCAGCGGATAAAGCGGGCGACGGCGGAGACGTTCGGCGTTGCCTATCCCGAGCCGCAGAAGGCGTAAAGGAGAACTATGTCGGAGAAAAGCGTCTACGAAAATCCTCTCAATACGCGGTACGCGAGCAGGGAGATGCAGGAAAATTTCGGCGACGAAAAGAGGATCCGCCTCTGGCGGAGGCTTTGGATCGCCCTCGCCGAGAGCGAAATGGAGCTCGGGCTTCCCATCACGAAGGAGCAGGTCGAAGAGCTCAAAGCGCACGCAAACGACATCGATTTCGCGCGGGCGGAGAAGTACGAGAGGGAAGTGAGGCACGACGTGATGGCGCACGTCAAGGCGTACGGCGACGTTTGCCCGAAGGCGAAAGGGATCATCCACTTGGGTGCGACGAGCTGTTTTGTCGACTGCAATTCCGAGCTCATCATCCTGCACGACGGGCTCTTGATCCTCAAAAAGAAACTGCTCGGTGTGCTTTCCAATTTGCGGACGTTCGCGCTCCGCTATAAGGACGTGCCCACCCTCGGCTTCACCCATTTGCAGCCCGCCCAGCTCACCACCGTGGGGAAGAGGGCGACGCTCTGGATGCAGGACCTTCTCCTCGATTTCGAAGAGCTCGAAGGCGTTCTGCGCTCCTTCCGCCTCCGCGGCGTGAAGGGGACGACGGGCACGCAGGCGAGCTTTCTCGACCTATTCGACGGCGACGGGAAGAAGGTGGACGAACTCGAACGCCGCGTCGTTGAAAAACTCGGCTATAAAGAAGTTTTTGCCGTCACGGGGCAGACGTACCCCCGCAAATTCGATTACATCGTGCTCTCCGTGCTTTCGGGCATCGCCCAGAGTGCGTACAAATTCTCCAACGATATCCGCATTTTGCAGAACATGAAGGAGGTCGAGGAGCCCTTCGAACGCAGTCAGATCGGCTCTTCCGCGATGGCGTACAAGCGCAATCCCATGCGTTCGGAGCGAATGGGTTCCCTTTGCCGTTACCTCATCTCCCTTCCCGTGAACAGTGCGGTGACGGCTTCCACGCAGTGGTTCGAGCGCACTCTCGACGATTCGGCGAACAGGCGCATCGTCAACGCGCAGGCATTCCTCACCGCGGATGCCGTTTTGGAACTCTATCTCAATATCACCGAAGGGCTTGTCGTGTACGAAAAGACGGTGGCGCGGCACGTTGCCTCCGAACTTCCCTTCATGGCGACGGAGAACATCCTGATGGAGTGCGTGAAGGCGGGGGGAGACAGGCAGAAACTGCACGAGCGGATCCGCGTCCTCTCGCAGGAGGCGGGCAGGCTCGTAAAAGAAGAGGGGAAAGACAACGATCTTCTATCCCGTATCGCCGCCGATCCGCTCTTCTCCGCGGTACACGGAAGGCTCGATGATCTCGTCGACGCGAAAAAATTCGTCGGGCGTGCACCCGAGCAGACCGAACGGTTCATTTGTAATCAAATCGACCCCGTTCTCGAAGGACAAGAGATCCGAACGGGCGGGGAGATCCATGTATAAAATCATTTGGGAGGACAGGAAATGACGGTACTTGTAACGGGCGGTGCGGGCTTTATCGGTTCGCACACGGTGGTGGAGCTGCAAAAGAACGGGCACGAAGTCGTCATCATCGACAATCTTTGCAATTCCTGCGCGGAAGCACTCGCAAGGGTGAAGCAGATCACAGGGAAGGATTGCGTGTTCTATGAGGGGGATGTCTGCGACAGAGCCCTCGTCGAGAGCATCTTCTCCCGCCATAAGATCGATTGGGTCATCCACTTTGCGGGGCTCAAAGCGGTGGGCGAGAGCGTGAGAAAACCCCTCGAATACTATTCGAACAACCTTGTTTCGACGCTCGTTCTGCTCGATGTCATGCGGGCGCACGGGGTGAAGAACTTCGTTTTTTCCTCGTCGGCGACGGTGTATGGCACCCCCGAACGCCTTCCGCTCGACGAGACCTGTGCGATCGGCGGCACGACCAACCCGTACGGCACGAGCAAGCTGATGCAGGAAAATATCCTCCGCGACGTATTCGTTTCAGATGAGAGCTGGAATATCGTGCTCCTTCGCTACTTCAATCCCATCGGTGCGCACGAGAGCGGGCTCATCGGCGAGGACCCGAAGGGGATCCCGAACAACCTCATGCCCTACGTCGCGCAGGTCGCAAGCGGGAAGTTGAAGCGTATCGGCGTATTCGGGAACGACTATCCCACCCCCGACGGCACGGGCGTGCGCGACTATATCCACGTCGTCGACCTCGCAAGAGGGCACGTCGCCGCGATCGAGAAATTGAACGGAAAGAGCGGCGTGCACACCTATAACCTCGGCACCGGAAACGGGTACAGCGTCCTTCAGATCATCAAGGCGTTCGAGAAGGCGTGCGGAAAGACCCTTCCCTTCGAGATCCTTCCCCGCCGCGCGGGGGACATCGCCGCCTGCTACGCTTCGAGCGAGAAGGCATACAAGGAACTCGGTTGGAGAGCGGAGTACGGCTTGGAGCAGATGTGCGTCGATCAGTGGCGTTGGCAGAGCAACAACCCCAACGGTTATCAGAAATAAGGCGTTTTGCATAGTACTATGCGTGACATAATATAGAAAAAAGCGGCAATTCGTGCCGCTTTTTTCGTACAATGTTCTTATTTTTCCTTAATAAGTCGATTTTCCGCCTTTCGTTCTCTTTCCCGATTTTCCTTGCAATTTTTCCTAAGCTATGCTATAATTGAAAAAACGAGCGACTGCGTCAAAGGCAATCGCTCGGCTGTGGCAGGGGAGACGCGACTCGAACACGCAACAGACGGTTTTGGAGACCGTTGCTCTACCATTGAACTACTCCCCTAAAAGCCTTTCAATTATATAATAATCTTTGCGATTCGTCAAGGACTTTTTCGCCGAATCTCGAAAAAAGGTGGAAATTATGAAAAAAGTCACCCTCTATACGGACGGTGCCTGTTCGGGCAATCCCGGCCCCGGCGGCTGGGGCTGTGTTCTTCTTTACGGGGAGCATAAGCGCGAGCTCTCGGGCGGGGAGAAAAGTACGACCAACAACCGCATGGAACTTACCGCCGTCATCGAGGGACTTCGGTGTTTGAAGGAGAAATGCGAAGTCGACGTTTTCAGCGATTCTTCCTACACCGTGAACGCCTTCGAAAAGGGATGGGTATATGCTTGGGAGAAGGGCGGTTGGAAAAAGGCGGATAAAAAGCCCGTCTTAAACGACGACCTTTGGCGGGAACTGCTCGCTTTGACCCGCGTTCACCGCGTTTCTTTTCACAAGGTGAAAGGGCATGCGGACGACGAGCTCAACAACCGTTGCGACGCTCTCGCCCGCGGCGGGATCCCGACGGCCGACCCCGAAAGCGACTTATAATTTGCCTCTCCGCGAGATATAATAAAGAGGCGGGGGGATCATGGAAAACGGGAAAAGAATTGTCGCGCTCCATATTTTGGGCATCTCTTTGATTGCGTCCCTCTTCGGGTCGCTTCTCGTTTTCGACCTGTTCGCCGCCCGCGTCTACCTTTCCCGTCCGCTCTTTTCTTCCCTTCTCGGGATCGGCATCGCCTTGAATTTTGTCCTTTTTTTGCTTGAAATTCTATTCCGTATCCGAGAAAAAGAACCTTTCTACAAGTGCCTTATCACCGCGTATCTACTTTTGATATTCTTTGCGGCGATTCTGCTCGTCCTTCTGAAAACGGGCTTCTTCGAGATCGTCCGCGACGCGGAAGCCTTCCAAAGCTACCTCGAACGGACGGGCGGGTGGATGCGCGTCGCGTTCATTTCCCTGCAATTTCTGCAAGTCGTCATTCTGCCCATTCCGAGCGCGGTCACCGTCGTTGCGGGTGCCGCCCTCTTCAAGCCGTTTTGGGGGAGCGTTTATAGCCTCATCGGCATCGTGTTGGGGTCGCTCGCCGCCTTTCTCATCGGAAGATATGCGGGGAACCGCGTCGTCGCATGGATGATCGGGAAGGAGACCCTTGAAAAGTGGATGAAAAAGATCAAGGGGAAGGATAAACTCTTTTTGACGGCGATGTTCCTTCTTCCCGTCTTTCCCGACGACGTGCTCTGTTTTGTGGCGGGGATGTCCTCGATGTCCGTATGGTATTTCCTCATCGTCATCGTGATCTCGCGCGTGCTCGCCATCTTCACGACGAGCTATTCCGTCACCCTCATTCCCTTCGATACTTGGTGGGGACTGACGATCTGGGGCGTTTTCGGCGTAGGGGTCGCCGTGCTCTTCTTCGTGCTGTACAAGAAGTCGGACGCGATCCTGCAATGGTTCGAGAAAAAATTCCACCGCGAGACGAGGGTAAAGGAAAACAGGCGGATCGATGAGTTCACGCTCGAGGTCGTCGACCCTGACGGATCCGTCCATTCGAAGGGGGTAAAACGGGAGGGGGAGGACCCGCCTGCACGGCCCGCCGACTGATGCCGCCGTGTGCGGCTTTTTTTCTTGCCGAAATTTCTCTTCTTGCGCGAAAATTCTGCGCTCGAATTCTTGCTTTTTGCGCGGGGGAGGTGTATAATGGTATTTGGTAGAGATTGGAACTTTTCGGAATGTGAGGTTAATTGATATGGACAGGATCGCACTGTATCGGAAGAGAAAAGCGGACCTTGCCGCGGCAGGGGAAGGCGTTCGCGCCAAGATCGCGTCGCTTTGCGACGCGGATAGTTTTGTGGAACTTTCCGCTTTTTCCTTCTCCAAAGATCAGTTTTATGGGGAAGATGCGCAGGGGGAGGGCGTCGTGACGGGCTTTGCCACGATCGGCGGCTATCCCTTTTATCTTGTGGCGCAGAACTTCTCCGTCTCTTACGGCGGGCTCTCCAAAGCCAACTGCGCGAAGATCGCAAAGACGCTTGCCGCCGCGGAGAAGAGCGGCACGCCCGTCGTCTATTTGCTCCACTCCAAGGGGGTGCGCGTAGGCGAAGGGGTCGACGTATTGGAAGGTATCGGCGAACTGCTCGCGAAGGCGACCGCGCTCAAAGGCTCCGTGTTGCAATTTGCCGTTCTCGACGGAGAAGTGTTCGGCTCCTCCGCCGCCCTCGCTTCCCTTTGCGACTGTGTGATCTTCACGAAAGGGAGTTCGCTCGTTCTCGGCTCGCCCCTCGTGCTCTCCGCAAAGGAGGGGAAGGAGTGCACCGCCGAACAGCTCGGCGGGTACGACGCGTTGACGGGTGCCGCGCTTCCCGCTGTGAAGGTCGAGAGCGTGAAGGATGCGGCTTCCGTGATCCTCCGCGTTTCCGACCTCATCGAAATGGACGCGGTGGATGCGGAACTCAACGAACCTGCTCCTCGGTTAAATGAAGAAGTCACCGCCGATACTCTCGCTTCCCTCATCGAAAACGGGGTGGAGCTCGGCGGAAATTCCTGCCCCGAAGTGAAAACGGTGCTCGGGCGGATCGGCGGGATCGCCGTCTGCGCCTGCATCATGAACGACGTGAGGCTCAACGTTCAAAACGTGAAAAAGCTCAAATTCTTTGCGGAATTTGCCTGCTGTTATCATCTTCCCCTCGTGCTCTTTGTCGACTGCGCGGGCGTGGAAAGTTCGGCAAATGCCAACAACAGCGCGGTCTATAAGGAGATCGGCGAATACCTCTCCGTGTTTGACGCGGTAGACGGGAAGATCTCTGTCGTCACGGGGAAGGCGATCGGGCTCGGGTATTCGATTTTCGCCGCGAAGTCGGTCGGCTTCGATTATACTTACGCCCTTGCAACGAGCGAGATCGCTCTCTTTGAGAGTGCGGCGGGTGCGCAGATCGAGTATGCGGGGGATCCCCGTGCCGATAAAGCGAAGCTTGCCGCCCGCTATGCGGAAGAGAATGCCGACCCCGTCAACGCCGCCAAGGGCGGATATCTCGACAATCTCATTGAGCCGCAGTTCGTAAAACAGTATCTCATTGCGTCCTTGCAGACGCTCGCGAGGTAACGTATGAATCTTTTGGACGGATGGTTCAAATTTGATGTGGGCGAGGGCGCGTTCTACTCCGTGTTCGGGCTCGCGTTCGTCATCGTAGGTATCGCGCTGCTTGTGGGGGTCTTTACCCTTCTCGGCTTCGTCATGAAGAAGTTCAACGAACGGAAGGGAAAGGGGAAAGCGGAACCCGTTTCGGTGCCCAAATCGCAGCAGCCCGCCGTGGAAGAGGGGGTCTCCCCCGAAGTCGTTGCGGCGATCACGGCGGCGATCACGGCGTATTACGAAAAGGAAAACGTTCCGTGCGACTTTGTCGTGCGGCGTATCGGAAAATTATAACTCGGAAGGAGAATGAATATGCGGAATTTTATCGTCACAGTGGATGGAAAGCGGTATGAAGTCGGTGTGGAGGAAGTCGGAGCAAGCGCAACGCCCGCGCCCCGCGTCGTCCCCGTTGCGGCGGAAGCTGCGCCCGCGGCACCTGCCGCGAATCAAAACGCGGAAGGTCAGAAGGTGCTCTCGCCCTTCCCCGGGCTCATCAAGAATCTTCTCGTGCAAAATGGCGCACAGGTGAAAAAGGACCAGCCCATCCTCGTTCTCGAAGCGATGAAAATGGACAACGACATCACCGCCCCTTGCGACGGAACCGTCTCGTTCTGCGTCACGAAAGGGGCGAATGTGGAATCGGACGCCGTGCTCGCCGTCATCGGGTAAGAAAGCGGAGTGACTATGCAAAGCAATTTACTCATAAACTTCGGCGAGATCTTCTCCAACCTCTGGCATTCGATGGGGATCTCGCAAGGAGGGGATGTCTGGAAGAACTACATCATGCTTGCGATCTCCATGGTGCTGTTTTTCCTCGCCATCGTCAAGAAGTATGAACCCATGCTTCTTCTTCCCATCGCGTTTGGGATGTTCCTCATCAATCTCCCGGGGGCGGAAGCCGTCCTGTGGGGCACTCATGCGCCCGATACCTCGCTCTCCCTCGGGGTCGAAGGCTCTGCGGAGAACGTCGCGGCCTATGCCGATGCGGCGGGCAACATCATCTATGTGCGCGCCGGCTACATTGCAGACGGGATCGTGTCCTATTATCAGAACTTTGAAGCGTTGCAAAACGGCGTCATCTCCACCATGAATGCGTCCGACTTCCATGTGATGTACACCTTGCAGGGCTTTATACAGGGAACTGTCTCCGAGGGCGTCACAACTTTTTCGAGCAGCGCGTTGATTTTGAGCGAGGCCTATGAAGATGTCGTCGACCGCGGCCTTTTGTGGTATCTCTATTTCGGCGTAGATAAGGTCATCTATCCGCCCCTCATCTTCCTCGGCATCGGCGCGATGACGGACTTCGGACCGCTCATTGCCAACCCGAAGAGCATGCTCATCGGTGCGGCGGCACAGCTCGG
>CANPWF010000077.1 GCA_947581885.1 uncultured Clostridia bacterium | reverse complement strand
AGACAATGAGGAGGGTGCTGCTCGCGCTGTTGGCGACATTATTTGCGCTGACGCTGTCGTTTGCGGTCGCGCGCGTCCTCCCCGCGCGGGCGGATGAAAGCCTTGACATTAGCTACACGCAGCAAGAAGCGGGCTCACCGTATTTTGAATGTGATGATCAAGGCCGCTATACGCTCAAGGGGATCGCGGTCATGGGTGCCTCTGAAAAGATGGCAACCATCACGCTCACCTTTACGGGTGATAAATATCTGTCCTTTGCGTACACGCTCAAAAATTCCGATCCCGCGTTTTTAAGTGCAAAAGTTGTGGTTGATGATTCCACGATGACGAAATCGGGCGCGTCGAATGCGGGTGATAAAAGCAATTACGATTATGGAATTAAATATGACAGAAATCAGCCCGGTGGTCTTCTTCCCACAACGGGTACGCCCGACGGTGAATCAACAGCATTAAAGATATGGGTGCACGTGTTGGGCGAAGAACAACACACGGTCACGATTACGGTTTCGGGAAAAGGAACGATGGAGGGGACTGAAAATTGCACTTTTGAGAATTTTACAATCTCCTCCGAAGTCCCCGAAAAAAAGGAACTTGTCATCGTTTATGATTCTCGTTTGGCAGAGCTCTCATTCGACGGGAATGTTTTGCCTGCGCCGGAGCCCGCAACTCCGGGTAGCACAATTGTTGAACATCATATCCAAATCCCCGTCGGCGGGGATGCTTTTGCGTTTGCCGTTAGTGGCAAAAAAAATATACGATCAACTATTGATCCAAGTCAAACAACCACGGCCAAGTATGCCTCTCAATATTTTACAACCCTTACAGGATGTAGCGTTGTCAATTCAGATGGCGTTGTAAAGGGTTACCTGGGTGTAACTTTTGACGGTAGCTACGGTTTTGGCTATTATGATTCCTCGACTTTTAATCAATTCCAAATAAAGGATTCGGAACAGGATTCAACCGCAACCGTACTATTTCCTTTTAAGGAAATCGCACCCAAACCCGATATTTCAATCACAAAGTCCTCCAACGGCGAAGATACAGTTGAACAACTTACATCCGATTGCGATATTGCCTTTCCGTTCGGCGCGGAAAACCATTTAACGGTGCGCATTCAGCCCTATGAAGGGTTTACAATCGATAATTATGTAATTTTCGTTGATGATATGCAGCAACCCTACAAGGGGGAAATCCAATATTTTGATGGATACTACGGTTTTGTTTTGAACGATGTCTATAATCGTTCCATTATGATTGGATACGAGGATAGGAAGAAAATCCCTGTGGAGGAAGTATACCCCGATTCTCGTATGCAGTCCCAATATTCGTTCGATGAGACATTGCTTTCTTTTACAACCTATTTAGAAGCGGAGGGAGCTGAGCAAAGTATCGTAAAGTCGGAAAATGTGACTGTGAAAAACGCGGACACGCAATACCCGTGGCGGCTTGACCCCGAGATTTCTACGGAAGATCGTATTGCTTATACTTCGGGATTCGTTCTGAAAGCAGGTGAATATACCGAACCTTCGGAGGCAATTCAGTCCTTTTTGCAAATTCAAACTGCAGCTACATCAAAAGATTCCGGCGTGCTATCCTTTGAGTTTCGTCTTAACGGCGAATATTTCATAGGAATGGGCGTTATGGGATGTTTGACCGGACAGGCATATTATTGTATTGATTCAGATTTATCGCAAGACATGGAAACGGTATTAGGGGCTTGCGTAACACAGCCGCCTGGTATGCCAGAGCCAATTTATCCCAAGAATGTTCATCTGCTTGCTACGCCAAAACTTGATACAAACAGTAAAGAAATCTTACTTCATAACGGTTGCACAAAACTTTCCGAAGGATGGTATCGGGCGGAAATCCCAATCGACAACGCAAAGGAAGAACATGTAATTACACTTGCGTTTTTATCGACACTTTGGTCAACATTTGGAAGTTTTGGAACGAAAAGCACAGTTGACGCCAAATTGACCATTCGCGACGTGCGTTTCAATACGGATGCCTATTCGGTCACCGTTCAGCGAGATACAAACAGTCAAGGGACTGTTACGGCAACAATCGGACAGGATTCTAAAACATGCACCAACGAAGTTGTTACCTTTAACGCGATCAATGCGGGTAGCTATGTAACGCTGCATGCCAAACCCGCCGAGGGTGAAGCTTTTTACGGTTGGGTTGTGAATGGCAGTTTCTATTCGAAAGAGCAAGATGTTTCGGTGGTCGTCGGCGACGCCACGGAGATTGTTGCCTACATGGCGCCGAAGGATTATTACAAGGCACGGAACAACGGAAATTTTTTCACCGAATTGGTAGGAGAAAACGGCGCGTTTACGAAGGCTGTTTCGGGAGACAAAATCGTTTTTGTTTCAAGTGGATTGACGATTTCTCAAAATGCGGAAATCCCGACAGGAGTCACGGTCATTTTGCCCTTCAACGAAATGGGCGAATATTACGGTTCGGGCGCACCGAGCGGAAAATATGAATCCGGAACGCAAATCGCTTGGGCAAGCGAAAAACTCATTCAACAAAACAAGAAATTTGAATTGACCATTGCCGCGAGTGCGAAACTTACGATCAAAGGCACCCTTATCGTCGGCGGCGTGCTCAATCACGAGGGACAGGGTTACCAAGGCCATACTTCGGGCGCGTATGCCGAGCTTATCTTAAACGGAACGATTGAAGTCGCAGACGGCGGTGCGTTAGATGTTTACGGAAGAGTTACGGGCACAGGGTCTATCGACGTGAAGAGCGGCGGGAAACTCTATCAGCCATTCCTCATTCTTGACTTTCCCGGTGGTTCATTTACATTGAGTGTCTTTACCTCGGGGCATACGCCGTTCAAACGGTACGCCATGGTGAATATCGAGGTGCCGTTCACCATCCATTATGGCGCACAGCTCGTCGGGCACGCAAGCCTTTGGGCGCTCGGCATGCTTGTCTCCCTCGATCAGCCTTTCATCAGTGATGAAAACGGTGCGGGGGATGCCGATACCATGATCATGCTCAAAGACGGCGCGAGCGTGAAGGTGGAATATAACCCCAATAGGGTGATTGACGGCGCGACCACCGAAAATTGCACGGAGCTAATCGGACATACAAAGTTGACCTTTACGGGCGGAGCGGATTTCAGTTACATGCAATTTACGGCAATGGGGATCACCATTCCCACCTGCGGTGTATATTTCTCCATTCCGTATAACTTCGAGCTGATTCTCGGTGGAAAAGGGACGTATGAGACCCGCACGGACTTCATGATCATGCCGGGTGCAAGCGTGACCGTGGAAGCAGGCTCGACCTTGCAGCTTCATGCAAGCGCATGGGTGTATGACGGCATTGTGCAGACCGCATTGGCGAACAAGTTCTATCCCACGGCAGAACAGCTTGAAAGAACGAGCTATTCCAAGAGCGGCAATTTGATTGTGAATGGTAAGCTCATCATCGACCAAAAGTGGGATATCGTTGACGGAAAACCTTCCTCGGCGAAGTTGATTCCCGCAACGTTCCTCGGCATCGTGCAGACGGGCGGCAGGGGAACGATTGAAATCGTGGCCGGAACTATTTTGGACGGTACGATCGATGACGGTCTGAAAGATAACAACTACTTCGCCTATACCACCACGGCGCGGGTGTGGGATGCGGTGCACGGGTGTTTCGGCGAGCTTGAAGCGGGCAGGAATTACACGGCCACTTCGGGCGCCCCGTTTACGCTCGACAGCCTCAATTACACCACGACCAAAGGCGGCCAAGAGACCCTTTCGTTGAGCCTCTCCTCGGGCATGGTAGGGTCGTGGAAGGTCGAGCACGGTCAACAGCATGTTTACGACTGGACGAAAAAGGACGGCGACGAGCTTCCCGGCGGAGACACCAAGCACACGACGCTTACGCGCGGCTGCACGGCGCTCGGCTGTGACAATGAAGAGCATAAACTTCTTCTCTCGGCGGCCTTCACTCTCAGCGGTACCTATAAGGGCAGCGTGTTCAGCGCGGATGACCTTGTAAAGCTCTTCTACAAATATTATTTCAGCAGCGACACGGTACCCGAAAATTTGGCAGGCTGCAAATTCAGCGCGACTGTGGACGTGGGCAGTGGGCCGATCAAAGACGCCGCGACCTACAACAATCTCACCGTGGCGCTCACGAACGGCTACTTCGGCGATGTGAACAAGACCTCTGAGACGTTTACCTTCACGGTGGAGCAGTTCAACCTTAAAGATCTCAACACGAGCAAGATTGAGACGGCACTCAAAGGGGAGGAATTCACCTATGATGGCAAAGCGAAACAACTGACGAACGAGCGACTCGGAGCGGAGTTGGAGGATGCATTCGGGAGCGAAGTTTCGTTCTCTGTGAATTGGGACAACAACACGAATGCGACGTCGAACGAAAGCAAAGCGAGCGTGACCATCACGGGAACGGGCACGAACTTTGAGGGCGAGCTCACGGTCGAATTCTCCATCGCAAAGGCCAACCTCACGGTGGAAGTCGTTGGCAAGGATAAGCCGTACGACGGCACCGTGTGGGAAAATGTTGAAAATGCCCAAGTGAATACGCATTTTACGATTGCCGCGGACGGCGGCAAAATTTACAACAGCGACGACCTCGGGCTCAAACTCACGGTTGAAAGCGCAGGCGCGGATGTGGGCGACTACACCGTGACGGGCGCGGCTTCCAACACCAATTATGAGGTGGACGTGACGTCGGGCATCTACAAGATCACGCGGGCAAAGCTCACGGTGAACATCGAGAGCAAGGAGCACACCTACGGCGAGGATCCTGCGGTGCTCACCTACACGCTCGACGGCGTTCAGAACAACGAGACGGAAGCGATCAAGACGCTCATCTCGTTAAAGTCGGACGGCGCGCAGAAGTGGGCGAATGCCACGAAGTACAGTATCACGGCGTGGTACAAGGATTCGACGCAGATCGAGAATGCGCTCGAAGCCGCGAACGGCGATGTTCTCAAAAACTACACCGTGACCGTCGAGAGCGGCGAAAACGCCTACACCGTTGAGAAGAAGAATATCAACAAAGCGACGTTTACCGTCAAGACGGCTTACACCTACGACGAGACGGAGAAGAAGCCTACCATGTCCGACATCGAGGTCACGCTTGACGGCTATGACGGTGATCACGAGGTCACCTTCACCGTGGGCGATTACAGCAACAACACGGACGCGACGAACGAGGCGAGCCTTGTCGTCACTGCAACGGGCAACTTCACGGGCACAAAGACGGTGACGTTCGCGATCGGAAAGGCGACGGTTACGGCGATCGAGATCACGAACGAAGATGGCCTTGCCTACAGCGGCACCGAGCTGACGCCTACGATTGTCGTGAAGTCGGGCACGCTCACCCTCAACGCGGGGGACTACACCGTCGCTTATAAGCACAACACCAAGCAGGATATTAAAGTAAAGAACGCGGGCGAGTACACCGTGACGGTGGCGCTCACCGAGGCGTGCAAGAACTATCAGCTCGGCGATGTGACGACGGCTACGTTCAGCGTGGCGAAAGCGGATATCACCATTACGGCAGAGAATCAGCACACGCCGAAGGGCGAGCCGATCCTCTCGGGTGGTGCGCTCACCTGGACGGTGACGAATACGGCGGGCGGCAAGGGCGCGTTCTATGAGGGCGACCGCGAAACGCTCAAAGAGCATATCAGCGTTACCACGGACGCAAATCAGGACACGGTAAAGAGTGACTATACGATCACGATCAAGTGGTTGAACAACTATGAGCCCGACAACTACACGGTGACATTCGTGAACGGCACGTATTCCGTCGACGATACCATTTGGAAGAATGTGAGCGTGACGGGCACGGGAGAGATCAAGTATGACGGCACGGCGCACAAGCTCATCGTGACGGTAAACAACGAAGATCTCAACGGCAAGACAAAAACCACGCAGACGATCGGGGAATGCGGCGATACATTCGAGGGTGCGACGGATGTTGGCACATACGAAGTGACTGTGACGATCACCGCGGATGGCTATACTTCCACGTTCACGGGGAAATATATCATCACCATTACGGCGCGCCGGGTGACCGTGACGTTCGACCCCGCGAGCTCGGTATACGGCAACGACGTGGCGACGAACTTCCCCTACCAAACCTCGGGCGAAGAAGTGCTTTCGGCAGACGAAGAAGAATTCGAAGCGGCGATCGCGGCGGCGAACCCTCACACGACCGCGACGAACAAGAGCGGCGTGGATGGAAGCTATACGATCACGGCGGAGAAGCCGGGACTTCGGAACTATGACGTGACGATCGTAGACGGCGTGTACACCATCACGGTGCGGACGGTCACGGTCACCGTCAAACAGCAGAGCGTGACCTACAACCAGCAGTCGCAGTCCGCTTCGAGCGAGACGACCTATTGGAGCGCCGAGGGTCTCGCCGAGGGCGACGAGGCTTCCGCTCTCAACGTCAAACTCGAAGCTATGGGCACGAATGCGGACAGCTACGACATCACGGCATCGTGGGACAACGCCAACTACGACGTGACGTTCAAGGGTGCAGACGATCTTTCCGTCGAAGGAAATAAAATCAAAGAAGCTTTCGTGATCGAAGCGGCGGCGCTCACCGCGGCCACCGTCACGGGCAGCTACACGTATAACGGAAAGGAGCAGACGCCGACCTTCATCGTCAAGGCGGAGGACGATCTCACCGTTGCGGACGGCGACTTCGAGTTCACGTATGCGGAGGACGCAGACCGCGTGAGCGCGGGAACGGTGAAGGTCACCGTCAAGGCAAATAGCGACAATTATTCGGGCGAGGTCGAAACGCAGTTCACCATCGCCGCGAAGAAGATCAAGGTCACGCTCAACGCGCAAACGGCGGAGTATTCGGGCCAAGTTCCCACGCCGGACAGCAAAGCGTACACCGTAAACGACAGCGAGCTCTATTCGAAGAACGGCGAAAAGGACGACCTCGGCATTACCATCACCCTTGTCGAGGGGAACAAGAATGTCGGCGATTACAATCTCGCTGCCACGGCTTCCAACAAGGATTACGAAGTAGAATTCGATAAGACCGCACAGTTCAGCATCACCAAGAAGCACATCACGGTCAAGGCGGATGATCTTACGAGTACCTACGGCGATGCAATCGAGAAGCTCACATATACGGCGAACGGGCTCGTCGAGGGCGAAGAAGCCGAGACGGTCCTCAAAATCACCTTGCAGCCGGATCGCACCATCAAGGAAGCGGGCACGTACAAGATCACGGGCAGCGGCAGTGCGGACAACTATGCCTTCGACAAAGTGGAAGAGGGCACGTATACGGTGGAGAAGCGCGAGGTGACGGTGACGATCGAGGACCAAAGCGCGCTGTATGACGGCACGGAGCCCGAAGTTGTTCAAGGCCAAGGCAAAGGCTGGACGGTACCGGACGGCAGCATCATCGCGGACGACAACCTGTTCATCGAGCTCACGAAAGCGAAGGGCGTGGATGCGGCCGAATACGCGATCGGCGGCGCGTTCCGCAATGACAACTACGTCGTGACGTTTGCGGGCACGAAGGGCACGGATGGCACATTTACGGTCAAAAAGCGGCGTGTGCGGGTGCGCATTCAGGATCAGAGCGCGACGTACAGAGAGGATGCGAGGTACACCTTCACGGAT
>CANPWF010000076.1 GCA_947581885.1 uncultured Clostridia bacterium | reverse complement strand
AGTACGCCCCCGCGGGAAGGAGTGCGCACTTCGGCGGGGACGCCCTTTTCTGTTCCCTCATCGGGGTTCCCTGCCCCTCGGGAAAGTACTCATGCTCGCCCGCTCCTCTTTCAAGCAAAAATATTTTACCATACCGCCCCGTAAAAATCAAGGAAAAATATCCCGATTTTAATTGAAATATTCGCGCGTTTGCGTTATAATGGAAAGGAACAAACCGCATTTGCGGATCGGAGCAAGGATTTTATGGCAGACAGAGAGAGAAAAGGCCTCATTGCGCGTTGGCTGGAAGGCAAGGAGCGCAGTGAGGAATACGCCCGCAGTACCCTTCCCACGAGCCGTTGGGGGCTCTTTTGGGATATCTTCAAGGGAAGATTCGGGCGGCTCGTTCTCACCAATCTTTTGATACTTGTCACGTTTATTCCCCTCATCGCGCTCATCTTCCTGCGCTATGTCGGGATCCAAGCCTCGGGCATGATGGGCTCCTTCGGCGCGGCGATGGGGGGCATGTACCCCGCCGAACCGGACGTGATCGGGCTCGCCCAGCTCATGATCATGCAGCTCGATCTCCTGTATTTCGGGTTGATGATCCCCGCCGCCGCGATTGCCGCTCTCGGTATTTCGGGCGGAATGTACATCATCCGCAACCTCATCTGGACGGAAGGCGTGTTCGTTGCCAACGATTTCGTCCGCGGTATCAAACGCAACTATTGGAACGTCCTCGAAGCCGTCGTCCTCTTCACCGTCGTGCTGTTCGTCGCCCGTATCATGGGGGACCTCGCCGATTATTTAAGGGCGATCGGGGCGCAAGGGGCGGTGTGGATGACCGTCTCCAAGGTATTCGGGTATATCCTCGTCGCCTTCGTCACCTTGATGACGCTTTGGATGATTTCCCTCGGCGTAAACTATAAGCAGGGCCCTTGGTCGCTCGTGCGCAACTCCGCCGTGCTCACGGTGGGGACCTTCCCGCAGACGGTATTCTTTGCGGCGGTGGGCTCTTGGCCCGTCTTTCTCGCCCTCTTCGGGGGAATGAACTTCTTCGGGGTCATCGGGATGTTCCTCATGATCCTGTTCGGATTTTCCTACCTGTTCCTCGTGTGGATGGACTTCTCGCAGTGGGCGTTCGATCGGTTCATCAATCCCAACATCGGCGTTGCGCCCGGGCGGGGGCTGTACAACAAGGAGACGCAGACGATGGGCCGCGGCACGCCCAATACCGAGGACAGTGCCGCCATGCGCGAATACAAACGCCTCATCGTGGCGCAGGGCAAGAGCAAACTCGTCTGCCGCCCGATAAAGCCCATCGACGACGAACTCGAAGTGTATCAACTCCCCGATTCCTTCTCCCGCGAGGACTTGCAGCGTCTGCGCGAGAGCAAGAACGCCATCGAGGAGGACGTGAAAAAGTACGAAGAAGAGCACAAGGACGACGAGCAGTTCGTCGAATACAACCGCCGCTTCGAGGAGAGGGAACGCGCCCTCGAAGAGGAGACTTCGGGCAAGAAGAAGAAAAAGAAGCCCGAGCCGCCCAAGATGCTCAACAAACGCAAGTGAGGCAGCCATGGCAATGCCCTATGACTATCTCTCGGGATGGTTCGAAACTTTGAACGACGACTGCGACTATCTCGGGTGGTCGCAGTATTTTATTGAAGGGCTGAAAGGCCTTCATGCGGGGAAAGAGGGGCTCGAACTCGGTTGCGGGAGCGGAGCCTTCTGCCGCCTGCTTCAAAAAGCGGGCTACTCGATGACGGGGGCGGACAGCTCCCTCGGCATGCTCAACCGTGCCGCCGTGCTCTCTCGGGAAGAGGGCTTGAAGATCCCCTTCGTGCAGGCGGACGCTTCCTCCCTCCGCGTGCCTTCCCGCTTCGATTTTATCCTTTCCCCCAACGACTGTTTTAACTACGTGAAAGGGGAAAAGCTCGCATCGGCGTTTTCGCATATCCGCTCGTCGCTGAAATCGGGCGGGGTCTTTTGGTTCGATGTGAGTTCGGAATACAACCTGCGCGAAAAAGTTGCCAATACTACCTGTTGCGACGACCGCGACGACGTTACCTATCTCGCCCTCAATACCCTTTTCGAGGACCGCGTGGAGACGGACGTTACGCTCTTCGTGCGGGAGAAGGAACTCTTCCGCCGCTACGACGAAAAGCACGTCCGCTATATCCATTCGGAAAAGACGCTCATGTCCGCCCTCGGAAAGGCGGGGTTTACCGTTCTTCGCACGGAAGGGCACCGCGGCGAGGAGAAGGAGGGGAGCGATCGGCTCAATGTGATATGCCAAAGAACGTAAGTACGTTTTGCTCCGCTCTTCTTTGCGGCGGAACTGTCTCCCTCGCCGTCCTCGATACGACCGCCCTCGTCAACGAGGGGATGAAGCGGCAGGGGCTCTCTTTTTCGGACGCGGAGCTCTTCGGAAAGACCCTCACCGCGGCGACCTACCTTTGCGGTTGGCTCAAAACGGAGAGCGAGATCTTCGTCTCCCTGCACGACGGAAAGGGCGGGCGCGTCGGCGTTTCGGGCGACGGAGAACTGCACATGCGGGGGTACCTCGACCGAACGGAAAATTCCGCAAAAGTGGGGAATGGGGTCGGAAAAACCGAGGTCGGAACGCTCACGGTTGTCAGAAATGACGGCGTGGGGCTTCCCTTTTCGGGGACGTGCGAACTCGTCTCCGACGACGTGGCCGAGAACTTCTCCGCCTACTTCCTTACGAGCGAACAGCGGCCAACGGCGATCGGGCTCTGCATGAAAACGGAAGGGGAGAAATGCCTTGTTTCGGGCGGCGTGTTTTTGCAGCCCCTCCCCGGCGCGGAGGAAGGGCTGTTCGGGGAATGCAAGGCGGGTCTTTCCCGCATCGGCGACCTTGCCGAACGCCTTCGAACCGAGGGCACGGACGGGATCTTGCGGATTTTGCATGCGGAGAAGATCGGGGTGCGCGAGGTGAAATTTCAGTGCCGTTGTTCGCGCGAAAGGGCAGCTTCCGCGATCCTCTCGCTGGGCAAGGAGAACGCCCTCGCCGCCGTCCGCGCGGAGGGGACGGTCACCGTCACCTGCCCCGAATGCAAGGAAACCTACCTCTTCACCGAACCCGACATCCAAACCCTGTTCGGGAAGTGAATTTCTTTCCCTCGGCTTCTCCTCATAGGCAATCGCGCCGTGCCTTGCCTCTCTTTTCCTTGGCTCCCCCGTTGGGGGAGCTGGCACGCCGCCCTTGGCGTGACTGAGGGGGTGTGAGTGTACGGCACTGTATAATTACGTCATTCCGAGCGCAAGTCGAGGAATCACCTTAGACTTAAAACTGCGGTGACCCATTCGACTCGAAGGGTCGTCAAGGGCGAACGATCCTTCGGCTCAGGGTGATGTATTTATAGCAGCCCGTACGCCCCAACCTCCTTCGTCCCTGCGGGACACTTCCCCCAAGGGGGCAGCGAGGGGGGCGCACGTCATTCTGCCCCCTCATAAACTCGGAGAAAAACATGAAAGACAACATCGTTTCCAAGTTGAATCTATCGGAAGAAGTCCTCTACAACAGCGCGGAAAAGCGTTGCAGTGAAGGGGACTATTTGGGCGCACTCAAAATGCTTCATAAGCGCAACGAGCTGTACGGTCCCGGGGCGGACGCACAGGCCCTCTACGCCGACTGCTACGAGCAATTGGAGCTTTGGGAACTCGCGGCGGACGCGTGGTTCCGCTTCCTCGATATCTGCAACGAAGCCGATTTCGGCGAGGCATACGAGGGGTTGGGTGTTTGTTTCATGAACATGGGGAACGAGATGCTTTCCGCCTTCTACTACAACCAAGCCCTCGGCGACGACGAGTATGACCCGAACATGTCGATCCTCGATTTCCACCCGATGAGGCCCGAAGTTCATATCGTGCGCGGCAAGGGGGAACCCGACCCCGAAACGTTGCAGGAGGGGTTAACCCTTCTCAAAATCGGGGATCTCGAAGCCGCCCGCGACAGGCTCTCGGAGATGGACGAGACCAGCCCCGACTATCCCACCGCGGCGGGGCTTGCGGCGATGTGTACCCTCATGCTCGACGACGAGAAAGGGGCGGAAAAGGAGTGCGAAAGACTGCTCAAACTGTATCCCACCAACATTCAGGTGCTCACCACCTACTGCGCCGTCCTCAGCGGACGGGGGGATACCGAGGGGGCGAAGAGGGCGGCAAGGCGGCTGTATGAGCTCGATGTCGACGGGAACGAGGACCTTTACCGCATCGCCACCGCGCTCTGCGAGACGGGCATGCACGCCGAGGCATTCGACGTTTTGTCCCGCTTGCGCGAACGCCAGCCGTACGACCACAACACCCTCTGGTTCTATGCCGTGGCAGCGAAGAACCTCGGCAAGATCGACGAAAGCATCTCCGCGCTCGAAATGATCACCCTCCTCGATCCGCGCAAGGCGGTGGCGCAGTTCTATCTCGAACGGATGCGTGCCCTTCGCGACGGCGAGGGCGAGGATTTCCCCATGACGTATTACTACCGCGTCCCCGAGGAGGAATACCGCACGGTGGCGGACTTCCTTCTCACCGCTTCGCAGGCGGATGAGCGGACGCTCGAACGCATGAAATACCTTCCCCGCCTCGACGAGTTCTTTCACATCGCCTTCGACGAGATGGAGGGGCGGGATCGGAAGCTCATGACCCTCGCCATCAAGACGGCGGAGAGGATGCGTGCGGATAACTTTTTGAGGGAGATCCTGCTCGATTTCGACTGCAACGAGTTCATCAAGATCTCCGTCCTGCATGAGATCGCCACCCGCAACGAGGACGATTCCTTCGGCACCGTCCTTCTCAACACCTATCGGGAATTTTTCACCCACACCATCGAGATCGGCGAGAAGAAGAAAAAGGAATTCATGCGGGGCTTTGCCGACGTGTATGCGAAATACGCCATCATCGATGCCGCCAACGAGGGCAAGATCTGCGCGGCGGGGGAGGATGTGTATCACACCCTCGAAGAGGCGGGCGCGTGGGAACTCATGGACGACCGCCGTTCGCTCTCCGCGGCGATCTACCGCGAGGCGCGGGTCATCGAGGGGGTGCACGGCTTGGAGAAGATCACGGAGATCTTCCACGCCGACATCGAAGCCACGCGGCGCATTCTCGACTTTATGATTTGAGGAAACTATGAAGAAACTCATCGATTTCGACGCTCTGTTCGACGAAAAGCTCGCCGAATACATGCGTCTCCACGCGGGCGAATACAACGAAAAGCAGTGGGAAGACCTCATTCCCAAGCTGTATAAGCAGTTCGGAGATATCCGTATCCCGTCCGTCGGCACAACGCCCAAGGGGTACTACGCCGAAATGAGCGACGAAGAGCTCGTGCAGACGCTCGTCCGCCATATCCGCGAAGAGGTCCCCGTGCCCGACTTTTTGTGCCGCGAACTCGAACGGCGGCGTTGCCCCGCGCTCATCGGCCTTGTTTCGGACGAGAGCCACGAACTGCAAACCATCGCCGTCAACGTCCTCGGCGGGGACGAGAGGGCTTTCGGCGCGTACTTCGATCTTCTCCGCCGCCCCGATGCGGACGAAGAGGTCGTCGACGCGGTGACCGAACAGTTGAAATCCAATGCCGACCATGCAAAGGAAAACGCCCTCGCCTGTTATCGGGAGGATATCCGCCCCGAGATCATGCTCGAAATTTTATCCCGCACCAAGGAGAGGGACGAAGAGGTGTTCGGGCTCCTTCTGCGGGAATTCCGCACGAGCGGGGAGATCCCCATGCGGGCGAGCTTTCTCGCGGCATACGGCGACGCGCGTGCGCTTCCCGACCTGCTTGCCGTCATTGACCGTGAGGACATCAACTACGTCGAATTTCAGGAACTCAAATTCGCCATCGAGGCGTTGGGAGGGGAATACACCCGCCCGCGCGACTTCTCGGACGACCCGTACTTTCAGGAGATCGCCGAGCAGTCCCGCCCCGTGCCCATCGATAAAAAAGACCCGCCCGTCAATTGAATTTTCTTTTGTGATGCCTTCCGCCCCTTTCGCTCTTCTTAGAGAGGGGCGAATTTTTATTCATAATCGGAAATGTCCCGCCATATCATATCAGCGAAGGAATAACGGCGGAGGGGTTTATGGAAACGTTCAACGGATACGAAGAGATTGCAACGCGCACAAACGGCGAGATTTTCGTGGGGGTGGTGGGACCTGTCCGCACGGGCAAATCGACGTTCATCAAAAAGTTTATGTCCGAACTCGTCTTGCCCGCGGTGTCGGGCGCGAAACGCAAGCGGTACACCGACGAACTGCCGCAGTCCGCGGCGGGAAGAACGGTGATGACGACGGAACCCAAGTTCGTCCCCGAAGAGGCGGCGCAGCTCAAATTTCAAAACGTGAGCTGCAAAGTCCGCCTCATCGACTGCGTCGGTTTCCCCGTGGAAGGCGCGGCGGGATTCGAAGAGGAGGGGAACCCTCGGCTCGTCAACACGCCTTGGTCGTCGTCGCCCATGCCCTTCGGTGAGGCGGCGGCAGAGGGGACGAAGCGGGTCATTCGGGATCATTCCACGATCGCCGTGCTCGTCACGACGGACGGCTCGGTGACGGGCATCCCGCGCGAAAATTACGAGGCGGCGGAAGAGCGGGCGGCGGAAGAGCTCAAAGCGGGCAAAAAGCCGTACGTCATTCTTCTCAACTGCAAGGACCCTTCGGCTTCCGAAGCCCTTCGCGGTTCTTTGGAAGAGAAGTACAACGTCCCCGTTCTCGCCGTCAACGCCGAAGAGATGGACGCGAACGCCCTCTCCGCCGTCCTCGAACGGATCCTGTATGAATTCCCAGTCCTGTCCGTCGATTTCGACTTGCCCGATTGGATGCGCGTGCTCGATGCCGACAGCCCGCTCATCTCCGAAGTGCTCGCGGGGGTGCGTTCGGTCGCGCCCCGCATCGAAAAGATGCGCGATTGCGTCCTCCTCGATACCCTCTTTTCGGAGAGCGTACGGCTGCTTCCGCCCGTTTCCGTCGACCTCGATGCCGCCACGGGCAAGGCGAGGGTGAAATTGCAGGCGAAAGAGGGGGTGTTCTACGCCGTCCTCGGCGAACAGTGTGGCGAGGAGATCAAGGACGATTTCGATCTCATGAGCTATATTTCCCGCCTGAAAGAGGCGAAAAAGGTGTTCGAGCGGGTGGGGCAGGCGTTCGCGGACGCGAGAGAGTACGGCTACGGCATCGTCCCGCCCGACGCGGGGGAGATGAACTTGGCGGCACCCAAAGTCGTCAAAAAGAGCGGAAGAGTGGGGGTGGATCTCTCCGCCGAAGCCCCGAGCTACCACATCATCCGCGTCGACGTGCACGGCGAAGTCCGCCCCGCCCTCGGCAACGAGGAGCAGAGCGAAGCGTTCGCGAAGAGCATCGCCGAGAACATGGAGACCGAACCCGACCGCGCATGGAACACCAACATGTTCGGAAGGACGTTGAAGGAGATGCTCGGCGACGAGCTGATGGTGAAGAACCGCTCGATGGCGCAGACCGTGCAGAGGAAGATGCGCCGCACCGTCACCCGCATCGTCAACGAAGGCAAAGGCGGCGTGATCTGTATCCTGCTGTGAAATTCCATTGCTTTATTTCTTTCCCCCGCTTTGCGGGGGATTTTTTCTCGGCACCCCGTCCCGCACCTCATTTCGAGCGCAGTCGAGAAATCTCGCACAGTTCTCAACGGACATGTACGTCCATACCCTCCCCTCATTTCGAGCGCAGTCGAGAAATCTCGCACAGTTTTCAACACACATGTACGTATGGAGTGTGGCGAGATCCTTCGACTTCGCTACGCTCCGCTACTTCGCCTTGCGGCTCGTGCGCCCTTCGGTCGGACAGGATGAGG
>CANPWF010000075.1 GCA_947581885.1 uncultured Clostridia bacterium | reverse complement strand
GCGAGGGGGCATTCATCATGAGGTCTCTCGCCTTGGCGTTCATCGGGAAGGCGATGACTTCGCGGATGTTCGTCGTCCCCGCGATGAGCATCACCATGCGGTCCACCCCGGGGGCAACGCCCGCGTGCGGCGGCGCACCGTACTCGAAGGCATGATACAGGGCGGGGAACTTCTTCACCACGTCCTCTCTCCCGAGCCCCACGATCGAGAAGGCTTTGAGCATGATCTCGGGGTCGTGATTGCGCACCGCGCCCGACGAGAGTTCCACGCCGTTGCAGACGATATCGTACTGATAGGCGAGAATTTCCAAGGGGTCCTTTTTAAACGCCTTCATTCCGCCCTGCGGCATGGAGAAGGGATTGTGGCAGAATTCGAGCTGCCCGCTCTCCTCGCCGATCTCGTACATGGGGAAATCGACGATCCAGCAGAACCTGTATACGTTCTTTTCGAGAAGGTCGAGCCCCGTGCCGAGCATGGTGCGAAGGATGCCCGCCCGCTTTTGTACATCTTGCAACTTGTTTTCCGCAACAAGGGCGACGAACGCGTCCTTCTCCACCCCGAGCGTATGTTTCCATGCGGTGATATGTTCGGCGACGAATTTGGAGATCCCGCCCGCGGGAACACCGTTCTCGTCGAGCTTGAACCAATACATGGTGCCGCCTTCCGTCTTGACTTTGAACTCCTCCGCCGTCTTATCGATCCACTTGCGGGCGACGTTCGTATTCGTTACGACGATCGCCTTCACATGCTTCAACATGATGGGATCGAAGCCGCAGTTCTCGCAGAGAGAAGAAACGTCTTTGATGAGGAGCGGGTTGCGAAGATCGGGCTTGTCGGTGCCGTAATCCTCCAAGGCGGTGAGATAGGGAATACGCCTGAACGGGGGCTTGTCCGCGTCCCAACCCGAGTACTTCGCGAACACGGGCGGCAAAACGTTTTCGAGCACCGCGAACACATCGTCCTGTTCGGCGAATGCCATCTCGATATCGAGCTGATAGAACTCCCCGGGCGAACGGTCCGCGCGGGCATCCTCATCGCGGAAGCAGGGCGCGATCTGGAAATATTTATCGAACCCCGAGCACATCAACAGCTGCTTATACTGCTGCGGAGCCTGCGGGAGAGCGTAGAATTCCCCGGGGTAAATGCGGCTGGGAACGATGTAGTCCCGCGCCCCCTCGGGGGAAGAACTTGTGAGGATGGGGGTGGAAATTTCGAGGAAGCCCTGCTCCGTCATGAGGCGGCGAAGATCGGCGATGATATTCGCACGAAGGACGATCTTCTCCTTCACCGCGGGGTTGCGAAGATCGAGGAACCGATAGCGTAGGCGGGCATCTTCTCCCGCGTCCGTCGAATGGGAGACCTCGAAGGGAAGGGCTTGCGTCACGCGCTTGCCGAGCACTTCCACCTTCTCGGGGACGATCTCGATCTTCCCCGTAGGGAGCTTGTCGTTGGGGGCGGAGCGGAGGACGACTTCCCCCGTCACCGCGACCGTGGATTCGGTGGGAATTTCACGGAGAACGGAGAGAAGAGGCTCTTCCGAGCAGACGACCTGCGTTACGCCGTAATAATCGCGCAGGACGGCGAAGAGAAGCCCGCCCTTATCGCGCTTGGAATCGAGCCACCCCGCGATCGTGACCCTCTTCCCGACATCACCTTCCCGAAGTTCGTTGCAAGTATGCGTTCTGTACGACATGGTTGTACCTTCGTTGTTTTTGGATTTCAGGTTTATTGTAAGCAAAACAAAATCAATTGTCAAGCGGATTGCTTTGCTTTCCGATCGAGGAAAACTTCTTTCTTCTGATCAACTTGCCACGTTCTCTTTCCCGCGGCAATAGGCGATGTAGAGATTGACGGCTTTCCGGATTTGCGATTTCACCGTTTTGGAAAGTTCGCAGAACGCCTGCTCGTTGTCGAGGTAGTACAGATAGATCATCGCGTTCTCTTTGTCAAACGGGAAGATCCCGTTGGCGCGTTTTAAGCGTGAGAGAATATCCCCTACCGTCCGCCCCGCATAATCCTCTTCCGTTTCCAGCCAATGCCTGAATCCGTCAAAATCCACGTTCTCTTTTTCGCGGCAAGCGTCGATATGTTCCAAAAGGGCATTCGCAACGAATTCGGCAAGTTTGACGGGAACGGCGTTCCCGATCATCTGCTCGGTATCCGTTTTGTTGCCGATCCATTTGTAATCGGCGGGGAAGGTTTGAATGAGTGCCCGCTCCAATGTCGTGAGGGCGCGGATATTCTCATTTAATTCGCACGCATCATTCGGGTGCCCCGTATATCCTTTGGGGACGGGACGATTCATCCCCCGCATGGTGGGCGCGGGTTCGTCGACGGAGAAGATCGCCCTCCTCGAATAATTCCGAGGATGTCTATAATAATAGGTGAAATCGAGCGAATTGCCGAAGTATTCGCGCAAGGTCATCTCCTTTTCGGAGAGATGTTTATCGAGACAGTCGTTCAGAAATCCGTCCTCTCGGTTCAAGGAGCCGATGCAGAAGAACCGCTTCCTCCTTTGGGGAACGCCGCAAAGGCAGGCATCCAAAACCCTCTCCGTCAATCCGTAGCCCGCTTCTTTGAACAGAGAACGCGCATAGGCATAATTCGCGCTCTGCGCCGCACGGTCGACGTTTTCCATAACGAAAAACCGCGGCATGATGTTGGTGACGATCTGCGCAAACGCGCTCGTTAAGCTCGCCCGCCCCGCCTCGATCCGTTTCCCCGCCTGTGAAAAGTCCTGACAGGGCGGCCCGCCGATGATGATATCGGGGGATAAAGTTCGGATGATCTCCGTCGCTCCCGCAACGTCGGACAAGTCGAATTTGTAAACGGGGTGCCTGAAATTTTCCCTGTAACAGTTTACGGCAACGTCCCAATTCTCAAATCCCGCGATCACTTCGATCCCGGCATTCCGAAAGCCCAACGTCAGGCCCCCGCACCCCGCGAACAGATCCACCGCTTTGAACATATCTTCCCTCGTTTGATTGCATTCTCTGTCGATTTATGCTATACTGTATACATTATAACATGCAAAAACCGTGACGTCAACTAATTGACGTCATAAAGGAGAAAGAATTCATGCCCACGGGCCTTTACGGGATCAAGCAGTCCAATCGGAAAATCGACGATCATTGGGGGAAGAATTGCTTCAATTCGAGCTTCCCCACCGCATTGGCGAGCTATATGCTCGAACACGACTTGCCCGCGATCTACATCAAACTCGATGTGAGCGGCGAGAAACCCAAGGTCGTTGCCACGGAGATCTCTTTTCGGCAGGTATTCCGCTGCAACAAAAACAGCACCGACAATTTGTTTTTCAGCTTCGAATCGGTGTTCGCTCCCTATCAAAGATATTCGTTCGACAGCATCGACGGGATCGATCTCGTTGTGAAAGATACCGACGGAAACTTTTTATCGCCGTTGGAAGTGAAACTCACCGTTTTGCCGACGGACGCAACGAGCCGTATGCCCGAAACAAAATGGGGAAGCGAACTTGTTGTGCGCTCTGCGACGACCTCGTACTGTGCACTCGGCATGTTCGATGCCGTCAAAGAACACAGTGCGGATATCCGCGAGATCTTTGAAGAGGACTGCTCGTCCATTCAAACATGGGATAATACCTTTGAGATGACGCACAAGACGAAAACGTTGTGCAACTGTATCGACAAATTCGAATATCGGTATGCCGATCATCAGAAGCCGCTCGTCATGCAGACGATCTGGAAAACGCAAGGGAAATCCCCTCTCCTTGCAGACCGCGCCTTCGATATCGTTGTGTGGAGCGATTACGCCTTTTCGCGGCTGTTCATCGACAGTTCCTATGCGTTTTCGGATGTCATGAGCCGCCCCATGCGAGCCACCGCGCGGCTCGCAAGATGTCTATGGGAATTGAGCAAATCGGGAAAGATCAGGGTCGGAGACATCTATCGGCAAATGGCATTCGGCAATCAGACGGATAAAGAGTTCGCCATCGACGGTTCGAAGTGGAGAAAATACGTCGCTTCGGACAGGATCCTATCGCCCCTTCTTCCCAAAGAGATCGTCAACGAGATCATCGAACCGCAGTACATAGAAAAGTTGAGCCCCGAAAGAAGATTCGACCAAACGCTGTATTTCACAATGAAAAGGGACGAAACCTGAAATTTCAAACATAAAACCCGCCGCCCGAGCCGATGACTCGGGCGGCGAACGTTATCTCACGATCAGCAGTTGTTTCTTGGCGCGGGTGACGGCGGTGTAGAGCCATTCTTTGGCGTTCTCGAAATAGCGGCTCTCGTCGATGACGACGACCCGATCGTACTCGCTCCCCTGCGCCTTGTGGCAGGTGACGGCGTAGGCGAATTCGAAGCGGCAAACCGTATCTTCCCTCTTCACGCGGGCGGTGCGCAGTGCCGCCAAGTTGTTCTCCGAAACGAGCCTTCCGTTCACAAGTCGGCAAGCCTTCGCGCCGTAGGGGTGAAGGTACTGTCCGCTTTGAAAAATTCCCGCGTCGAAGGGAATATCGTACACCGTATCGGGGAGAAAGTCGGGGCGGAAGTCGAACATGCCAAGCCCGTCCTCCCCTTCCCGCACGCTGCGGCAGGTGCCGATGATGCCGTTGACGAGGTGGAAATTCCCGTCCTTATCGAGGGGCTTGGACCAATCGTTGAGGGTGCAAATGAGCTTTTCGTTCTCGGTGGGAAGAAGGCACTCCTCGGGCACCGATAAAAAGCTCCGCATCTCCCGGTTGATGAAGTTCCTCGTGCGGTTCGCCCCGACGATGATCTGATCCGCCCCCATAAACGCCTCGCGGCGGATGTCCTCGTCGAAGGCGGCGCGGGGCAAGACCTGCACGTTCGCGCCGAATCTCCCGTAGGAAGGTTTCTTCCCCGCGCGGATCTGTTCGGACAAAAGCACGATGGGGTTGTGTTCTTCCTGCCGCACGATCTGCTTCAACGTGATAACGGGCATGGATAAAAGGGTGTTCGTCCCGCCGACGGGCGGAAGCTGGGCGGGGTCGCCGCAGAAGAGGCACTTCACGCCGAAGGATAAAAGGTCCTTCAACACTTCGTCGGAGACCATGCTCGTCTCGTCGACGACGATGAGGCGGATATCCTTGGGAAGTTTGTCCTTCTTGACGAAGCGCAGAAAGCGTTCGGAGACGATCTCGCCGTCCTCGTTGACTTCGATGTCCTCTTCCCGCGTATAGATGAGGGAATGCACGGTGCCCGCGGGAGTGCCCGCACGGATGAGCACGCTCGCCGCCTTTCCCGTAGGGGCGACGAACGCCGCGCTCTCCCCCGCCACGAGCCCCAAATCGCGCACGATATAATCGACGAGGAAGGTCTTTCCCGTCCCCGCGTAGCCGCACAGCACGAAGATCTGCGTATTCAGATGAAAAAACCACTCCCGAATGAGGTCCGCCGCCTCCGCCTGATCGGCGGTGAGCACGGGCGCGGGTACGAGCTCCTTCATGCCTTTCAGTATAGCATATCGCCGCAAAAAAGGCAAACGTTTGTTTCATGTTTTTGGGTCAGGAAAGAGAAAATTCCGCATGAAAGAGTTTCCCCATGATGTTCGCGTCGACGAAGATGGTCCCCTTCTTTACGGGGAAGGTGCGCGTCCGCTCCCGCTTTCCGCTCTTTACGGTGAAGGAGATCTCTTCCCGCTCCACGTCCATAACGTACGTTCCCGTTCTCGTCCCCTCTTCACCTTTTACGGTGCGGTAGGAAAGTTCGAACGTATCATCGGGCTGTAAGTCGATGGATAGCCGTTCGAAGTTTTCGAGAAGGTCTTTCTCCCCCAACTTGCAAACAATGCACCGGTACACCGCGGCGTACGGCTTGGAGAGTTCGGGAAGGGTACTCATGCCCGAAACGTCGCAGCCGACCGCAAACACAACGCAGAGGGAAAGGAGAAGTCCGAAGAAAAATTTTCGCATACCCAAAATATTTGCAATGGGAAGAAAAACATGCTACAATAGGGCAAAAGGGACGAGGAATGCGATGCCGTCGGCATTTACGTCGGACGGAAAACTGCGAAGAACTCTCGAAAGGAGAAAAGTTTGGAAACTTCCCCTCGGCAGAAAATTCTGATCCTGAGTTGCGGCACGGGAGAAGGACACAACAGTGCGGCTCGCGCGATCGCGGACGAGCTCTCTTCGCGCTCCGTCCCCTTCGAGATTCGCAACATCCTCGATTTCAAGAGCAAGAAGGCGGCGGATCGGGCTTCCCGCGCGTACGGCAATGCCATCCGTCATACCCCGCATCTCTTCGGGTGCGTGTATACGCTCGGTTGCGCATATGATAAATTGCGCCTTCCTTCCGTCCTCTACAAGCTGAACGAGGGTTCCAAAGACGCGCTCCATGCCTATGTGGAAGAAGGGGGCTTCACCCATATCGTGTGCACCCACCTCTTCGCCATGGAGACGGTGACCGCCATGCGCAGAAAGTATGGGGCGATCCCCTCCTTCGCCGTTATCACCGATTACACCATCCATCCCTTCGTGAAGGATACCGACCTCGACGGGTACTTCGTTCCCACTCCCTATGTTGAAAAGCAGTTCTTCGCGCTCGGGTTCGACGCGAGCCGCGTCCATGTATCGGGCATTCCCGTCCGCCCGTTATTCCGCGAACATCTCCCGCGGGAAGAGGCGAGAAAACAGCTTTCCCTCCCCGAGAAACAGCATGTCGTCCTCATCATGACGGGCGGCGAAGGGTGCGGCAAAACGGGAAAACTGTGCAAAAAACTCCTCAAAAAGGAAAGAGACCTTCTCGTCGTCGTGCTGACGGGGAAGAACGAGAAACTTTTGAAAACGCTCGAAAAGAGGCTCGGGAACGCCGTCCGCGCGGTGCCCTTCACCGAGGACGTGCAAAAGTACCTGTGTGCGGCGGACTGCGTCGTCTCCAAATCGGGCGGGCTTTCGAGCACGGAGATCGCCTCGCTCGGCGCACCCCTCGTGCACCTTAAATCGGTGCCCGGCTTGGAGACCGCCAACCTCAAATATTTTTCGGAAAACGGATTATCTCTTCGGGCGGATAGCAAAAAGGAAGCCATCAAAAAGGTACAACTTCTCCTTGCGGACGAACTTCTCGCCGAGGAGATGCGGAAAAAGCAGACCGCGCTCATTCACCCCTTCGGGGCGCAGCGCATCGCGGACGAGATCTTGAGGTGACCGTATGACGATCTTTCTCTGGTTTTTGTTTATCGTGGCGGGGTTCTTCTCGGGGAGCGTGCTCTATTGCCGCCTCATCCCCAAGGCGTTGACCCATCGGGACATCTGCGAGATCGCAGACGATAAAAACCCCGGCGCGTTCAACGTGTTCACCCACTTCGGCATCCCGATGGGGATCTTATGCCTTTTCTGCGACATCATGAAGGGGTTTGTTCCCGTTCTGCTTGCGAGCCTCTTTATGGATACGACCAACCTCCTCTTTTCCATCGTGATGATCGCCCCCGCGCTCGGGCACGCCGTCGGCATCTTCGATAAATTTCACGGAGGAAAGGCGATCGCCGTCTCCTTCGGAATTACGGCGGGCATTCTCCCCGTCTCCTTCGTCGCCTTCCCCCTGCTCGCGGTGCTCTTTGTTCTCTTCTCCACCGCCGTCCGCATGAAGCCCAACCGCGTCCGCAGTATCGCCGTGTACGCCCTCTTCGGGGTGCTCTCGGGCGTGCTGTGCGCCCTCATCGACGGGGCTTCCGTCGCGATCGGGTGCGTGTGCATCTCCCTCATCGCCCTCTTCAAGCATATCTTTTCGAAGGAAAACGGCCCGATCCAGTGATATGCACCCCAAATGTTAAATACTCTTGGGGAATTTGCGGGTAGGTAGGTTTTAACTGCCTACCCGTTTTTTGTTCC
>CANPWF010000074.1 GCA_947581885.1 uncultured Clostridia bacterium | reverse complement strand
TTCAATAGGCTCAACGTGTTATGATACACATTGACTTTTTTTCTATGATGTGCTTTTGCGACATCATCCGCCGCTTCGGACTTTTTCGTAATGAGTCCCCTTTGGGTAAGAAGTTTCAGGATTGCATTGGTTTTCGCATCTGTCGTCTTCAAAGAATCTGTCATTTTAATCATCTCCGTTATGATTCCGCAACTATCTTGCGCTCATAATCAAAAACGAAGTGAAAATTAAAAGTCTAATTCCTTGACCAAAAAATGCGCCTGAAATGCCATATAAAAAATGTCTACCTATAATGGACGGACTTTATATAATGCATTTATGATTTCTTTTGGGTTTCATGATTATGTAACTTCATAATAATATGAACTACCGCAATGAATACTCCGAAAGGAATAATAATAAGTACGCAATATACCGCGGCAAGAAACAATTTATTTTTTCTCGCAATGATTCTTGACACTTGTATATTCTGCTGTGCCAAATCCTCAATCATCGCCTGTTTATCCGAAAAAGACTGAAGATAGTCCTCTGAACTGCTATATTTTGCAATATCCCCCCAGAAGAAATCATTCTTTTCCCCTTGGTGCAATGTTCTAGTGTTCGGAATAAAAGATGCCAGCGATAGCAGAAGACTGATCGTCAATATGGTGCTGATACACCATAATGTAATGGAAAGCCAAAAAGGAGTTCCTGAATCGAAAGACCAGCTCAAAAGACTAACGATCCCTGCGCCCAATAATCCCACCAGGACACCGTTCTTTGCTTCTGCAAAAGTGAGTTGACTATAAACAATTTCATTCATCTTGTGCAGCTCTTCCAGCTGCAAATTGTTTTGTTCTACTTCATCCATTGTTTTTTTCTCCATGTGGATGGCATTCCAAGTCGAAATGTTCAGTCCTTTCGTATCGTCTATACTCGGTATAGAGATGCCATGCGCTCTGCAAGCAGTTTCTAATGATTTCCTGCGGGGCCAACCCGACAAGATCATCTATGTGATGGGAACAGATTCGTGTAAAACCGTTATCCTTTAGCCAAAAACGATGTTGTTTATCGTAGGGGAGGTTTCCCCAAAGGATGCACCGTGTACTGTCATAAATCTTTATCCCGATTACATGATAATCAGCTGGAATGACTGCAAATATAGGTAAGGAAACGTGCAGTTTTATCGCCGTATCCGCACCATATATCCCAAGTTCCGCACTTGGAATAAGATCTCCGGAAATAAAAGATAAAGACGGGCGAGATGTCGGCAAATGATGATAATGCAACAAAGGAAAAGAATCCTCAAGCACTTTGCTTACGCCGGAAAGAGAACTGAAATATTCGTTCCAACCAACAGAAGGATCGACTTCTTCTGACATTACCAAATCATATATCGAAGAATCACACTTACCGGAATAATCAAAAATTGTTACAGGCTTCCCCATGGCTTCACACTTGTCCTTCTCGAGGCTTCTTTATGATTATCCTCTTGTCTCGTTGCATCAATCTTTTTAGCAACATCTTCCCACCCTAATCGCGAAACATAAAAACGCTCTCCTCGAGTTGTAAAAGCAGATTTAATGTGGGCGGCTTCCTTACTGTCACTATCGTCTAAAAGACCATAACAGCCTTTTGTCGCTGCAATTTCACTTGCCATTCCTATTTGATTTCCCGCAACTTCATCTTCGGCATAGTCAGCCTCTTTAACGGTTTCCCCCATCGCAACATTATCCTTTACATTGCGCTTCCCAAGCCTGGTCGCAAAAATATCTCCCGATGCCATGCCTATCCCGATTTTTAGTTTCTGATCCCCGATCGCTTCAATGATGACTTCGTTCTTGTTCAACTCTTTCACCATATCGATCAGTCGGAAAGCACAACGGAAAGCACGGAAGACATAATCCGCCTTTTCGCCATCGAATTTATGGAAGATTGCCGATATTCGATCTCCCTGAAATTGTACATGTACCCCATCGTCAGCGTGGACGCATTTGTTCATCTGCGATAAGATAATCTGCGTGGCCTGTTTCATCTCAGGCAAATTTGAACCGTCCGGATCAAATTTTTTAGTAAAGCCGCGAATATCGGCAAAGAGCATAATGCCATCCAATGTCTTACAATTCCGAAGCGAAAGATCGTTGAAATCCAACAATTTGCGGACCCCGTTTTCTTGGATGTCTCCTAAATTGGTCTTTTGTGCTCGCTCAAAGGCCCAATCTTCCATTTCGCTTATGGAATCGGAATAACGAGAATCTTCATCAGCAAAGAATTCATGCAACTCTCTTAGTGAACAGCTATACACTCTTAGATCGGCATACTTTTTCTTCACCAGCAAGGAAAGGTCTTCATTTTCCAAAAATAGGTCTGAACAGTCGTCCGGCAAGAGATCATATACTTCTTTTGAAACAGAAAGCCGACCGTCCTCCGTATTTGTTTGTAGCTTCGCGGCTCTATTCGCCGGAGACCCTATTGTGGTAAGCTCCTCTATCTCCGACTCTTTATCGGAAAACTCGAATTCGGTATAATCGCCGTAATCCATTCCGGAACCGATCCGATAGTTGGCAACATTTTTATATTTCCCGATATTGGTGGAAATATATCCTGCGAGATGATACGCCATCGCCACAACCCGCAATGCGTCCAGTATATCGTCACGATCTTCCACTGTACAAGGAACATAAAAGTGCAAGCGTGACCCGGTAAGCTTCTCGACTTTAACATTGGTCGACTCGACATAATATTCCATCGTAGATACAAATGTATCCATTTGGTGAAATGCTTTCTTTAAGAAATCTGTTTCGCGTTCTTCCTTCTTTAGAATCGAGTCCAAATTATTTATGTTCACATAAAAATGCAATCCGGAAAACATCTTTTTCATATACGGCTCCTCGTAGAAATTATTTCATATATGATATACCACAATATTTTGTATCTCAAACACTTATGAGGCACAAATTGCACAAAAAAAGAACAGACCCTATGATCTGTTCTCTGATTCGAGTCACTTTTTATCTTTCGGAAAATAATTTCTGTTCTTTAAGGAGTCGGGCAAATACTGTTGCTCAACATATCCGCCATAATCGTGCGGATATTTATATTTTTTACTTGCCTCGGTATGGTTCTTCAAATAGTCGGGAATATTGTCGTCGGCATGGTTCCGAGCGTCGTCGATCGCCATATTCATAGCCACAACGACTCGATTGGTTTTCGGTGCCTCGCACACTTCTATAATTGCCTGCGTCAATGCAAGGTTCCCCTCCGGCATCCCCAAATTATTAAGCGCGAACAACGCATTGCAAGCTGTGTTCAAAGCTTTTGCCGAACAACAATCCTCACTGGCGTGCGCAATCGTTCTCCTCGCCAAAAGTTGCGGCTCACAGCCCGCTTCGATCAATCGGTTCGCATAATACAGTGCAGCTGTTGCATCGCTTCCGCGGAGGCTCTTGCAGAACGCGCTTAAAATGTGATAAAACACATCATCATTCAGACTCAGTGCCTTCTTTTGAAGACACTCCACGGCTACATCTTTGGTAATAACAATTTCACCGTTCGCATTTACCGGCGTAGTCAAAACACCGATTTCTAATCCGTTCAGCGCACTGCGAACATCTCCGCCACACGCGGTCGCAAAGTACGTTAAGGCATCATCATCGATTTTGACGCTGTAGTCCTTCAGACCCTTGGGATTTTCCAACGCCCGTTTTAACGCTTGCTTGATGTCATCGGCACCAACCTGCTTAAATTCAAACAGAGTGCAACGGCTCACGATTGCCCGCGTCATGCTGTGAGTGGGCGATTCGGTCGTAGAGCCTATCAAAACAACTTGCCCGGATTCCAGCACGGCCAACAATGAGTCGCTCTGCGCCTTATTCCATCTGTGGCATTCGTCCAAAAGCAAGTAGGTCTTCTTGCCGAACATTTCAAATGTCTTTTTTGCTTCTTCAATGACCACTTTCACATCCGCTACTCCACTTGAAATAGCGTTTAGCATTGTGAAGTTGCCCCCCGTCGTCTCGGCAATGATCCTTGCGAGCGTCGTCTTGCCTGTCCCGGGAGGGCCGAAAAATATACAACTCGGCACTTTCTTTGCCTGTATAAGACGACGAAGAAGTTTCCCTTCGCCAAGGAGATGCTTTTGCCCAACAAACTCCTCTAAACTTGTAGGGCGAACCCTCTCGGCCAACGGCTTTCGATCATTATACATGTTCGTAAAAAGGTTATCCATTTGTGACCAGCTTCCTATGAATTATCTTATTTCCTACTCTTGTACTCTTTGTGTAAACCAATTTGCCCTGCTTTATTAACGAATCCAAGACCTTATACAGCAAATCCTGTCCAACCGCAAAATGATTTCCGATTTCTTCCTTGCTGCGGGGAATCGTACAATATGCCATTATCTCATCGGCCGTGAAAGGGGCATAACCCAATTCAGAATCCGAAACAACATATTTCTGCATTTTGTAAAACGGATCGTGCGGATACATCAGTTTGATCTTACCTTGATCGAGCAAAGGTTGTATCGCGCGTTTCCTCGTTGTATCATAGCCCGCAAGACCGAGATAACTTTTGATTTCGCCCAACGAGCGCGGGGCTTGGCAAAATTCAAGAGTTCGCCTTTCCAATTCCAAATGCTTATTCGTTTTGGAAAGTTGACATATAGCTTCTTCCATGTCAGAAGAAATTTCGATATCGGCATTCAAGTATCTTTGCAAATTGCTTTTGGGTGTCTCGGGATATATAAATTTCAATTTCCCGCACCTCAAAAGCGGCTTCGTAAATCTGGCTTGAATGTCCTTTTTATTATTGATGCCCAAAAATTCCTTCAAGTCAACTATACTTCTCGGAAGTCTGCAATACTCAAGCAAATCTTCTTCTACCGTTCTTCCTGTCTCTTTGTCGACTGTGTTTAGAGAAATTCGCCTCCTCAAAGGAATATCTCGAGTTACATAAAGATACCTTGTGGTGTACAAAGTAGGTACCTCTCTCGATGGCGGGGAGGAGGGAATCGGACTGCGTCTTGGAAAAACGGTGGCACTCGTCGAGCAGAAGGTACGTCCTTCGGTTGAACATTTTGAGGGTATCCCGCGCCTTCTCCACCGTCTTTTTGATGTCGGCGACCCCCGCGCTGACGGCGTTGAGTTTGACGAAATCGGCATCCGTCTGGGCGGCGACGATGTTGGCGAGCGTCGTCTTTCCGCACCCCGGGGGGCCCCAGAAGATACAGCTGCCGAGGCGGTCGAGCGAGATGGCGCGGCGAAGGAGAGACCCTTCCGCGACGATGTGCTTTTGCCCTACGAAATCTTCGAGGCGGGAAGCCCGCATCCGTTCGGCGAGCGGCTTCGCGTTCTCTTCATTGTTGTTGAAATCGAAAAGATCCATCTTGTATGGGCGCGGTGCGCCCCCTCCGTTTGCATAATCGTGCCATGCGGTTCATACGCTTGAATATGTCCCGCGCGATCTCCCGCCTGTATGCCGTCTGCGGCACCCTTGTATTGCTTGCCGCGATGCTCTTCTTCCTCGTTCGCCCCGCCCGCTATATGGCGTGCGTGCTCGACGGGCTCGGCATTTGGGCGACCTGCGTGCTGCCCGCCGCCCTGCCCTTCCTCTTTCTCACGTCGCTGTTTTCGAATGGGCGGGCGTTCGGGAAGTTCTCCGCTCGTCTTTCTCCCGTTATGGGGAAGCTCTTCCGCGTTTCGGGGGAAACGGGGAGCGTCGCCGTTCTCTCCGCCCTCTCGGGCTATCCCGTCGGCGCGAGGACGCTTTCCGAGCTCTTCGAAAGGGGGAGAATTTCCAAAGAAGAGATTTTAAGGGCGGCGCGGCTGTGTACGACGTGCGGCCCCGTCTTTCTCATCGGGACGGTGGGCGCGGGGATGTTCTCTTCCCCCCTTGTTGGGGTTGTCCTGCTCGCCGCCCACCTCGGCGGGGTGTGGGGCGTTTGCCTTCTCCTCCGCGGGAAGGGAAAACCCGCAACTTTGCCGCCTCTCCGAAGAGAAACAAAAAGCGGGCTGTACGAAAGTATTTGGTCCTCGGTGGTCTCCGTCCTCTGTGTGGGGGCGACGATCGCCCTCTTTTCCGCCTTCGGGCAAATGCTCTTCGACCTTCTTCCCCTGCCGAATTTCACCGAACCGATCGTGAAGGGGCTTGTTGAGATGACGGGCGGTTGCGCCCTTCTCGCCCGCTCCCCCTCCGCGCTCTCCCTCGCGGGGTGCGCGTTCTTTGTGACCTTCGGCGGGGCGTGCGTCCTTGCGCAGCAGCTCGCCTTTTTGACGAAAGCGGGGGTGAAAGCACTTCCCTTCCTCGCCGTCAAGTTCTTGCAAGGGCTGTTGGCGGCGGGCATTGCGTACGGGTTGGGGCTACTCCTTTTCTGATCTATCGGGGCTCGCCGTACGCGCCGAGGAGCTTGAACTCCGTGCAGTACGTTTCCGCCTCGGAGATCGCCCTTTGCACCTCTTCGGAGCGAAGATCCCCCGCAAATTCGATGAAGAAGCGGTATTCGCCCAATCTCTCTTTGATGGGGCGGGATTCGATGCGGGTGAGGTTGAGCTCGTACCGATCGAAGATCTTCAACAACCCGTAAAGAGCCCCCGGGCGGTGGGCGCAGACGGCGCAAACGAACACCGTACCGCATGCCGCCTGTTCTCCGCTTCCCCTTCTCACCCGCAGAAAACGGGTGAAGTTTTGCTTGTTATCCGCGATGTTATTTTCCGAGAGAAGGACGTTCTCCCTTACAATATGCGAACCCACGATCGCCGCGGTGTGTCCGTCGAGCATTTGAAGGCTTGCCGCCGTCGAGGGCGCGGAGACGAGGCGAGCGTCGGGGAAGTTCACCCGCAAATATTCCCCGCACTGCGCGAACGCCTGTTCGTGCGAGCAGATCGTTCGGATGTCCCCCTTCTCCACCCCTTTCAAGAGGGCAAGGCGGTGGTCGATGGGGAGAACTTTTTCCGCCTCGCCAAAGACGGGAGAGGCGGCGAGAAGGTCGAGCACGGGGAGCACCCCGCCGCCCAACGAATTTTCGACGGGAAGCACGGCGCGGTCAACTTCCCCCGCAAGGAGCATGGAGACGGCTTCATGGAAACTTTTTGAGAGCACGATCTCTCCGCCGCAAAGTTCGATTGCCGCCCGCTCGGAAAAACTTCCCGAGGGCCCCAAACAGCTCGTCCGCATGGCAATTTCCCTCATACTTTCTCCGCGATCTCCAAAATCAGCCGCTCCGTATCCTCCCAACCGAGGCACGGGTCGGTGATGGACTGCCCGAACACGACATCATGATCCTGCCTTCCCTCGACGAGAAAGCTCTCGATCATGAGTCCCTTTACGATCGAGCGGTAGTCCTCGTTTTCCGCACGCGTCTTTAAGACTTCTTCCGCAATCTCGATTTGCTTTTTGAAATTCTTGCCCGAATTGGAGTGATTGGTATCGATGACGGCGGCGGGGAAGGTGAGCCCTTTGTACCCCTCTTTGAGCTGCAACACCGTCTCTTGATCGTAGTTGGAAGCATCCTTCCCGTCGTTATCCACCCGCCCGCGCAGAATGGCATGGGCGTAGGGGTTGCCGTCCGTCTCCACCTGCCATTCGCCGTACTTGAAAACCTGCGGGCACTGCGCGGCATAGATAGAGTTCAATAGTACGGGAATGCTCCCGCTCATCGGGTTTTTGATCCCGACGGGAGAATCGATCCCGCTCGCGACGAGGCGGTGAAGCTGGTTCTCGCTCGAACGCGCCCCCACGGTGCTGTATGTGACGATATCTTCCACATAGGGAAAATTCTCGGGGTAGAGCATCTCGTCGGCGGCGGTAAGTCCGCTCTCGTCCATCGCGCGGATATGGAGCCTGCGGAGCATGCGGATCCCCCTCGCGATGTCCTCTTTGTTCTCGGGGTCGGGCTGGGAGAACATCCCCTTGTAGCCCACTCCCTTGGTACGCGGCTTGTTGGTGTAGATACGGGGCACGAGCACGAGCCTTTCCTTCACCCGCTCGTTGAGCTTGCCGAGCCGCCGCACATATTCGAGCACGGGCGCGCTC